>DASWNL010000420.1:0-3387 GCA_036399215.1 Abditibacteriaceae bacterium | reverse complement strand
CATGGACTTGCGAATTTGCTTGATGCGCTTGTCTACCGTGCGTCGCAGCCAGAAGCCGGGGCCGGCAAAACCAATAAACGCCAAAATACAAATGTAAAGCAGTATGCCCATCGTGGTCAGTTGCGCGTCGGCAGGAATTTCCATGATTCTCAAGAAACTGCTTATGGCACCAGGCCCTGATACAATGGCGATGACCACAAAGGTGAGCAAGGAAAGCATCTTAAGCGCCATGAATTCAGGATAATTCATGCCCAACGGATGCCCGGCCTGCTCCAACATATCGCGGATTTGCTGGCCGGCAGCGTTATTGGCCTTGCTTTTCATGCGCGTGCCCATTCTTTGCAAAACCGGCCCCAGAAGACGATGCAAGAAGCTGCGGCCCATCTCCTCGGACTTCTTTTCCTCGATGAGGTCTTGCATCTCATCTTCGGTTGGCCCGGCCAGAGCCTCCTGCATACGCTTTTGAAAGGTGCTTTTCGCCATGCGTCCGGCAATCCACACACCGAGCACCACAAAAAAAGCCAGCCACACTAAAACGATGGTGCCCAAAAGGGCCGGATTATTGATTATGTTTGGGTTCATAAGGCTCCTCTTAGCTACATGCTAATTATCGAAATCCAACAGCTTCTTAATCCAATATATGCCGATGCCCTGCATAACCACCCAGACATAGAGGGCAATACCACCCTCAGCCGTGGTAAAGAGTAAGCCCATATATTCAGGGTTGACCACACGCAACATCAAAGCGATGCCGATTGGCAGGCCAATTAGAATCGCGCCGGAGATGCGGCCTTGTGCCGTCAAAGCCGCGATTTCACGGCGCAGGCGAATGCGGTCACGAATCGTCGCGGCGATGTTGTCCAGCATTTGCGAAAGATTACCGCCAACCGAAAGTTGGATATTGGTGGCGCTGACCGTCATATCGTAGTCGTAAGAGTTAATGCGCTCCGACATTTGCTCTAAAGCGCGTGAAGTTTCTAATCCCAATTGCACCAGACGAATCACGCGGGCGAACTCATCCTTAATGGGCGGCTCCAACTGCTGCGAGGCCATGTCCAGCCCCTGCACAAAGGAAAAGCCGCCGCGCAGCGAGGAAGAGATGATGGCTAAGGCATCAGCCAGTTGATATTCCAATTTGGTTTTGCGCTTGGCCGCCAGAAAGCCCAGAATCCAACGCGGAATGTTCCAGCCTAAATACACTGAAAGAGCAATGAACCCCACACGCCGCAGCAAGGAGAAAAAACCGCCGTCATTGGGCAAGCCACTCACAAAATATAGGCCAACGAGGATAACCAGGCCCATCACGACCAGATTGACCATGTAAAACTCGCTTGCTTTGATAAGCAAGCCGGCACTGACCAAATCGCGCTCAATCTTAGAGGCGCCCTTATTGCCGCGCATCAAGCGACTGACCAGTTGAAAACGCTCCTGCTTGTTGCGTGTCATGGCTGCCTGGGCGCCTTCCACAGTCAGACCCGTATCCGTTGCTGCCCCGCGCCGCATCCGCGAAGCCACTAAAAACAGGATGTTCAGGCCAACCAGCACCCAAATCGCTTTTTCCATAAGTCCCCTTCGGAAAATTTTTAATTTTGAATTTTGAATTTTGAATTGATTAATTCCGTTACTTAAAATTAAGAATTCAAAATTAAAAATTGCTGTTTATTCCGGCTGAAACAGATTGCGCGGCAAGCTATAGCCCATGCTTTCGATGATCGGCACGCACTTGGGGCGAAAACCTGTCGGGCGATGCCGGCCAATCACTTTCCCATCTGGCGAGCGGCCTTTTTGGTCGAACACAAAGATATCCTGTAACAAAATCGTCTCGCCTTCCATGCCTTGCACCTCGGTGATGTGCGTGATTTTGCGTGAGCCGTCCGAGAGGCGCGCCTGCTGCACAATGATTTGAACCGCCGCCGCAATCTGTTTGGAAATCACACGGACAGGCAAATCAAGTCCAGACATCAAACTCAGAGTTTCCAGGCGCGAAATCGTGTCACGCGGCGAGTTGGAGTGAACCGTTGAAAGCGAGCCGTCGTGGCCCGTGTTCATGGCTTGCAGCATGTCGAGCGTTTCGCCGCCACGACATTCGCCAACGATGATGCGATCCGGGCGCATACGCAAAGCGTTACGCACCAAATCACGAATCGAAACCGCGCCTTCGCCTTCGACGTTAGCCGGGCGCGATTCCAACGCTACCAGGTTGGGAATGTAAACCTGCAACTCCGCAGCATCTTCGATAGTTACCACGCGCTCGTTGGCCGGAATGAAGTTACTGGTGATGTTTAAGGTTGTGGTTTTGCCTGAACCGGTGCCGCCCGCGATGATGATGTTCATGCGCGCCTTCACACAGGCTTCGAGGAAAATGCGCATCGGCTCGGTCATGGAGCCAAACTCCACTAAGGCGGTGGCTTCTAATTTTTTCTTGAAAAATTTGCGAATTGAAAGGCTTGGCCCTTTTAAAGCTAAGGGCGGAATGATGATATTGACGCGGCTGCCATCTGGCAAGCGGCCATCCACCATTGGCATTCGCGCATTGGCCTGCTTGCCCAAAGGGCGCGTAATGCGGTCTACAATGTTCATGGCGTGCTTATCGTCCACGAACTTGCGGCGACTGCGGCAAATGCGGCCTTTGCGCTCGATGAAAATATCAGTCGGCGAGTTGACCATGATTTCCGAAATCGAAGCATCGTTAAGCAGGTATTGCATCGGCCCAAAACCCAACACTTCGTTGAGCACTTCTTCCAGCAATACCGCTTTGCGGCGCGGCATGAGCGGCTTTTCATCGGTGAGCACGTCGTTCATCACCTGCTGCGCCACAGGTCGCAAGCGGTCGCGGTCATCGGCCTTGAACTGCTGGCCGCCCAGTTCATCTACCAATACGGAGTGAACTTTATGAGAAAGGCGCAACATTTCATCGTCGAAATCCACATCGTCTTCGTCCCACGGCATGTTGGCTTCTTCAGCTTGAAACCCTCCCGATTCGGCGCTGGCGCCGTTGGAGGCACTACTGGATGAACCATTGGACGAAGGAACTTCGGGGCGCGGTGTTTCAACAGGAGTCGGGGCCGCAGAAGGCGGAGAGGCCGTAGCCACGCCGCCATCGCCTACACCATTTCCTACGCCGTTTCCTACACCGCCCGCCCCCGCCGGACGCGGCAAAACTGTGCCGCCACCAATACGAGGACGCATCCCCCCAGGAATTAGAGCCATTGGGAAAACCTCACTTCAAAACAAAGAGAAATCTCCGGCTTAAATTTTATCTGCCGGAAAAGATTAGTTTGAGCGAAAATCGCATACTTTGCGATTGTCTTTAACGCAATGCGATTTTACCACATGAAAGCCGAAATCGAAGACAATGAGATTGCCAATTCCCGATTCCTATTAAAA
>DASWNL010000419.1:0-3298 GCA_036399215.1 Abditibacteriaceae bacterium | reverse complement strand
ATGGTGTGCCCAGTCATACCTTTTACCTGCATCTCAAAGAGTGCGAGTGGCGCTTCAACAATCGAAACGCTAATCTCTATCAAGAACTACTCAAATTGCTTAGACAACATCCAATTTAAGCAGCTTAACTACCTAAGACCCTAGCTTTATTAGAGAGCATATGAAAGGAAAATCAAACTGATGAAATATTTCATTCATGCCATCGTTGCTGCTGCTCTTTTGTTTTCTTTTCGACAAGCCTTCGCCAAGGCTGCGCTGGTTCCATTGCCTGAGAAGATTGCCCAATCGGATTTAATTGCAAGGGTTGAAGTTCTCTCTATCAGCAAAAACGAGCCGAAAAGTCGTTATCAAAGCATCGCAAAGATTAAAATCATTCAGACAATAAAAGGCGAAAGCAACGGCAAAATTCTTAACCTTGAATTTGATAATGGTTTGGGCTGCCCCAATGTTCTTTATGCTAAAGGCGAGGATTGTTTGATTTTTGCTGCGCTCCTTAAGAACGGCCACTACCACACCTACAACACCTATTACGGAAAGTTTGAAATCAAGAAGGATAAAATAGCCTGGTGGGAGAACTCCGGCAAAGACGGCACGCCCTGGAATGAAGTCGTTGCACAGATCAAAACACAGATGCATGAGACAGAGCCAGGAACAGCAACTAAATGACAAAACCGCGCCTTGTATTTGAAAATACAAGGCGCGGTTTTTATTGTGCCCTCGCTAACGCTTCGCGTCCGTTTTATTCTGTTTACGCCGCCGAAACAGTCGCTTGTGCGTTGAGAGCGCGGTCAATGCGCATCTGCGATTCATCGAGATGCAAGCGCGTGTAAGCGTCCAGTTCACCTTTGCGCGCTTTAGCAATCTCAGCTTTCAGGCGACGCAATGTATCCCAGGCCAACATGCGCGTATCTGAATCGCCGGGCTGCGTTGCCAGACTAATCAACAAGTTCGTATGCGAGCGCTGCAAATCGCGGTGTAGGGCGCTAATCGCAAGCGCTTTGGTCTTGTTATCTTGCGCCAATTCCGACCAGATTGTGCCCTGCACGCTGCGGAACAGTTCTAACAAAGTCAGACCGTCTTGCAGAGGAGTCTTGAACTCGTTTTCTTCCATGCGGCGCAAGCGCGAGGCGTCAAAAAGAGTTTGCAAGATGCCGTTTTGCATGGCGGAAATCTCATCGCGGATAGGAAAGGCCATGCGGGCGCGTGCATCGCCTAAATTGAATGGGTCGGGTGCGAGCTTCTTGTAGTAATCGCTTGGAATCGCAAAGGCGTTCTGCGAAAAGATGTGCTTGTTAATCAGGTTCAAAGCGCGGCGCTGTTCGCTGGCCTTGACTGGTTCGAGCAGTGGCTTTTCATCCTTTTCGCCCTTGTGATTGCGTCGCGCGTGCAAGCCACCGATATAACGCGCCGCTTGCGAAGCCCGCCCGCCGTTGCCGCGAATCAAGCGATACAAACTGTTGGTGAACTCGCTGTAATCTTCGCCTTTTTTCGGCAAGCGCTCGCCTAATGTATTAATCAGTTCGCGGTTTAGATCGAACGACTTCTCCATGTAATCAAGTGGGTCTTTGCCCAGGTCGTAACGCACGATGTAAGGGTCATAGCCATCAGCCAGTTCATCACTTTGATAGGCCAGCCCCGGCTCATTGCAACGCGCAGCAATACCACTTAAAAACGGTTTTTCGGCTTCCGGCATTATTTCGCCGCTCGGCTTGTAACCATATTCGATGGCCCACATGTCATAGGGGCCAACCGTTGAAGAAAACAGTTCTACACCCTGCTTTTTCAGGCCGTAAAGATTAAAGCCGGTGTAATCCATAACCGAAGCCGTGACACCCACGTCCTTTAGATTTTTCTGGTCGCTCAACTGCTCGCCATCATACATGGTGCTGGCGATGAAGTTATGGCGCAGGCCCAGAACGTGGCCCATCTCATGAGCAATCAGGACGCGCAGTTGGTCATTAGCAAATTTGGTTTCGTCTACCTTCATACGCGGCGCAACGGCCATCTGCATTTCAAGGGCTTGCCAACCAAGCCAGGCTTGTTCCATTAACCCATCGCCGTAATCACAAGCCGCGGGACTATCCGAATGGCCATGCGCTTTAGGGTTGAGAATCGGATTCACCGAATCTTTGGCCTGGGCACGAGCAAAGCGCATCCAGTTGGCGTTGACGTTGATGTTAGAGCCTAAAATCTCGCCGGTTACCGGATTTTCACGCATCAAGGCAACGGCAACGGCGCTGTAAGAACTGGGCGCTGTGGTTACCCAGCGCAAAACGTTATAACGCAAGTCGGCGTGATCCCAATCGGCATCATCCGGCATTTGCTTGACGACAATGGCATCTTTGAATCCAACGCGCTCGAAGGCTTTATTCCACAGCAACAGACCTTCGGCGGCAGCGGCACGATATTCCACGGGGAAGGCTTTATCAAGCCAGAAAACAATCGGCTTTTTAGGCAGCGAAATCGCGGCATTCGGGTCGGCTTTTTCCAACTTCCAGCGGTTAATATAAACGATACGCGGGTCGTTTTTGGTGTCGTCATCGAATGAGTCAAAGCCGGTGCGGCCACCCGAAAGAAAGCCGTTTACGAAATAGCCCACGCGAGAATCGGCCAAACGTGGCACGTAGCCATTTTCCGGCAAGGGAAACAGGTTATGATTGACTTTGAACGGCGAACTTTTGGCACCGCCGGGATTGCGCGAGGATGTATTGTAGTTGACCTGCAAAACCAAATTTTCCGGCAGGTTTTTGATGGACTCGATAAAGCTTTTGCCGCCATCAATGCCCCCGATGCCCATGTCAGCAGTTTCAAAGAGCTTGCCGGCGCCCGGCATGTTAGCGCGGAAGAAATCGCTGATGTCCACTAAAAGCGACTTGCGATCTTCCTGCTTCGCGGCAATAGCGAAAACTTCGACAGTTGTATCGGGAAACTCGCGCGCGACGGCTGCGGCCTGTGCCGAATCTGCTTTGACGCGATAGCGTAAATCCGGTGAAACGAGCAGCAAGCGGTCATCCGGCGTTTTCTGCCACTTTAAAACGACATCCGTTAAGGGCGAACCGGCATTAATGCGTCCAGCAGCGGCACTACTGGCCGTCATCTGCAAAATGTAGAGCTTGTTCAACTGTGCTTCGGTTAGCTCCAGCATCAACTTTTGCTTGTTGCCATCCAGCTTGCGGTAAAGTGTGAAAACGCCGGGCAGCTTTTCCCAATCTTTGATGGTTTCATCAATGTTTTTGGGCTTGGCCTCTTCTTTTTTCTCTTCTTTCTTGGCGTCTTTTGATGCTTCTTTTGGTGTTTC
>DASWNL010000418.1:0-2013 GCA_036399215.1 Abditibacteriaceae bacterium | reverse complement strand
TTATAAGTCAGTGTTTCAAAGCCGCCGCTACCTGCCGGGAAGACCTCAACCGGGCCACTGTTATCCATATTCAAAGCCCACTGGGCGATGTCGAAGTGATGCGCACCCCAGTCGGTCATCATACCGCCAGAGTAATCGCGATAGTAACGCCAGCCGCCGCCATAGTTGCCGCTAACACGCTCCGGGTTATAGGGCCGCCACGGCGCCGGGCCAAGCCACATGTCATAGTCAAAACCGGCAGGCGGCTCCGATTCGGGCGGACGAGTCAATCCCCACTCAAGTGAAGTTTGCCCGTTGTTCGGCAAGCCGATGGTTATGGTTTTTACCTTGCCAATCAGGCCATTACGCACTGCATTAACCGCGTTTTGAAAAGTGCCCATCGAGCGCTGCATGGAGCCAGTCTGAAAGACGCGCCCATGATGGCGCACCTCGTTGACCATGGCGCGTCCTTCATGAACGGTTAAGGACATTGGCTTTTCGCAGTAAATATCTTTGCCCGCCTGAGCCGCCATGACCGTCATCAAGGCGTGCCAGTGATCGGGCACCGCCATGACAACAGCATCAATATCAGCACGATTCAAAAGCTCGCGAAAATCCTTATGCGCGCCGCCGGGAGGTGAACCAATACGCTTGTAAGCGTTATCAAGAATATCCGGTTTCACATCCGAAACCGCAATCATCTGCACCTGGCGCTGGCCCATGAAGCCGCCTAAAAGGCCACTGCCCTGATTGCCAATACCAATCTGGCCCATCACAATGCGCGAATTAGCCGGCGCTTTGCCGCTTCCGGCTTGTCCCAGCGCTGCCGAGGTCAAAATATACGGCGTGCCTAAGGTGGCCGCCGCGCCTACTAAAAAGTGCCGCCGCGAAACGGGTGGCACTATGTGTTTCTCGTTATTTACTTTCTCTTGAGTCATGTATCGTAAATCAAGCCTTCTCTTGTTGTTAAAAGGCTCACTTCCTTTTGCAGAATAGTCTATTTGACAACTTAAGCCTCCAATAGAGGCGCGAAAAGCGGCTCCGCAATGCGGAACCGCTTTTCCCTTTCTCTTAGCCAACAGTCATTACTTCTTCGCTGTCAAATCCAATTTTATTTCAACCATGTCGCGGGCTGAAATGATGCCGCCCATGATCGAAATAATGGTCATGCCAAAATCGCTCTGGTTGACCTTGAAACTGCCCTTGGCTTTGATCAGGTTACCGGAAATCTTGCCGCTAATTGGGACAGAAACTGCGCGAGTTACGCCGTGCATAGTCAGGTTACCCATAACCGTGCCCTTAAAAGCGCCGCCGGCACTTGGCTTGAAGTTGATGCGAGTGCTCTTGAAGGTAACGTTGGGGTATTTACCCGCTTCCAGAATGCTGTCGCGCGTTACCTGGTCAATTTTTGCCACGTCGTTATCGCTCAACTCATGCTTTTTAACGGTGCGAAACGAGTTGGCTTTGGCATTCATCGTCAGCGAAGCCGGCTTGTTCGGCGCTGAAAACACAATTGAGCCGCTGATGGCATTCGAGCGCAGTTCGCGTTCGTGCTGTAAGCGCTTCAAAGGGCTTTTAGTTTCCGATATCGCTGTGATGCGGCTATGACCCGGCACCACCTTGTAAGTAATAGCCGCCTGCGCTGAACGCCCGCCACTTAAAGCCGTTGCGCCCATAAC
Organism: Abditibacteriaceae bacterium; assembly: GCA_036399215.1. Taxonomy (GTDB): domain Bacteria; phylum Armatimonadota; class Abditibacteriia; order Abditibacteriales; family Abditibacteriaceae; genus DASWNL01. The sequence continues at coordinate 355 of DASWNL010000418.1, read as the reverse complement.
CACAGCTAACGTTGCCGGTGCGCCCCATTTTCCACTCCATCCACTGTGCCGTTGTAACATCGAAATGTCTCCTCTTAAATTAGGGCGATCTGACAAAATTTCATCGCCTTGAGATTGCGCCTTGGACGGCGTTATACCGTCGTCGTTCAGATAAAAATCGCTTAAGTCTCTTAAACGTGAAATTCATTTTTGTCGTAAGTGACCTTGCTGCCTTTTTGCAAGGCTTCGTTGGCGCGTAACACCGTGACGCAAGTGTCAAAGCCGACTTCGCCGGGGCAGGTCAGTTTCACTTTCGGATCCCAAATCGCGCCGAAGAAGTTTTCCAGGTGCAAAAGATGCGGTGGCTTATCCAGAT
>DASWNL010000417.1:0-2312 GCA_036399215.1 Abditibacteriaceae bacterium | reverse complement strand
ATCTGCCCAAAGCCGGCGATTATCAACTTTTCGCGCGCAAGTTTTGGAAGCATGGGCCGTTTCGTTGGAAGATTGATAACGGCGCCTGGCATGAGGTCGGCAAAGAGATCGCGCTTTTGGATGATGCGCCAATTCGCCAGTTTGTAGGCGCCAACTGGGTCGGGGCGGGCAGCGAAAAACTCGCTGCCGGAATGCACACGTTGCGCATCGAACTTTTAGAAAAAGAAGGCGCAGCGGTGTTCGATGCTTTTGTTCTCACAACAACGCCTTTCAATGCGCGCGGCAAGCTAAAGCCCAACGAAAAATATAATCGCGCGCCGCAAGGCTGGTTTCCTTTTGAGCCGGATGCCGATACTTTCAAAACCTCACCTTTAGACTTGCGTTACCTCAATGAAAAAGTCGCCGGCGAAAACGGCTTTATCCAGGTGCGCGGGCGCGAGTTTGTTCATGCGGGCAACGGCCAGCGATTGCGCTTCTGGGGCGTGAATATCGGCCACGATGCGATTAACTGGCCGCGCGCTACGGTTGATAGCTTTGCCCGCACGCAGGCCAAGCAAGGCGTGAATCTTGTTCGCATTCATGGCGCGTTCTGGCAGGAAAATGATATTCGCAAAATCAAAGAAAAAGACCTCGATAATCTTTTTTACTTCGTCTCCGCCTTAAAGCGCGAAGGCATTTATTCGTGCCTCTCGATTTACTTCCCTTTGTGGATAGAACTGGAAAAATCGCCGATTCCGGGTTATAAAGCCGGACAAAGGCCATTTGATTTGATCTATTTTCATCCCGAATTCCAAGAAATCTATCGGGGCTGGTGGCGCACCATTCTCACCACCAAGAATCCTTATACCAATGTGGCTTTGAAAGATGAACCGGCAGTAGCGATGTGCGAGTTGGTCAATGAAGAATCTCACTTTTTCTGGACGTTCAAGCCCTTTGAAAGCTTGCCGACTCAGCACAGCGAAATGCTGGAAGATTTGTTTGCGGCCTGGCTGAAAAACAAATACGGCTCGGTTGCGGCTGCCTTGCAGCGATGGGGCGATTCCAAGGTGCAAGGCGATGATGCGGCGACGGGAAGCGTTGCTTTCATGCCTTTGTGGGAGATTTTCAATAAGCGTGATTTGCGCGCACAGGATACGGCCACGTTCTTAGCCTTGAATCAAAAAGAGTTCTATGAAAAGCACGTCGCCTATTTGAAAAACGATTTAGGTTATAAGGGCGCGATTTACGCTTCCAACTGGACAACGGCCAGCCCTCAATATCTGGGGCCGATTGATAAATGGACAAATACTGTGGCCGATTTCATGGACAGGCACGGCTACTTCGGCGGGCCGCACGAAGGGCCGCGCGCCGGCTATTCCATTTCTTCGGGTGATAAATACGATGATCGCAGCGCGCTGTTTTTCAAGAACGAAAAAGGCCAGGACGATTTTGGCTTGCCCATCTTCGATGTGCAGCATGGCAAGCCTTCAATGATCTCCGAAATCAACTGGACACCGCCCAATCGTTTTCGCGCTGAGTTTCCTTTGTTGTGCGCGGCTTATGGCTCATTGCAAGGCTCAGATGCTTTTGTGTTTTTCGCCAACGGCTCACCAGCCTGGGATGAAGGCTGGCGCAAGTTTTCGATTCAAACTCCGGCCATTCAAGGCCAGTTTCCAGCCCTTGCATTTGCCTTCCGGCGTGGCCTGATTCAAGTAGCGCCTACAATTGTCGAAGCGCACTTGCCGCCCGAAGAATTGCTCGCTTTAAAAGGCGCGCCCGTTACGGCCCCGCAAAATCTCGATGCCTTGCGTCAGGCTGATACGCCCCTTGGACAAAGCGCGCCGGTTGAAAAAGTGTCGGGCATTGACCCGCTTGCGCCGCTTGTAGGCCGCGTCGAATTGCTCTTTGATAAAGGGCAAGACCGCGTGGTTGATTTGAAGCCGTTCATTGATAGGCAAAACAAAATCGTCAAAAGCGCGACTGGTGAATTGACCTGGGATTACGGACGCGGCGCCGTCTTTTGCCGAGCGCCCGGCGTGCAGGCTGTAAGCGGATTTTTATCGAAACTGGGCACTATAGATTTAGGCGTTGTGACCATTCAAACGCCACTGGAATATGGCGCGGTTAGCGCTGTGGCCTTAGATGGGCAACCCCTTGCCACTTCGCAAAAGATGCTGGTGCAAGTGATGTCCGAAGAGAAAAATTACGGCTGGGAAACTAACACCCAGACCGGCCTGCGCGAAATCAAAAGCACCGGCGCCGCGCCGCTGGTTGTGAAAAATTTAGCGGGCACCATTGCCTTCAAACGCGCCGATGCCGCGCAACTGAAAGTC
>DASWNL010000416.1:0-3882 GCA_036399215.1 Abditibacteriaceae bacterium | reverse complement strand
AAACCGCTACTTCATCGCCGCTTGCCAGTAAAATTGGCAGTGTGAGCGTAACAGTTTCACCCGTGACTTTGACTGCCGAGGGCGAAACGCTTTGTCCGTTAACACTTACAATCCACGTCGCCACGTTGCTCGCCGTGTTGTCCAGGGCGCCGGTGAAACTCAAAGTAATGGTTTGGTTTTGAGCTTGCGCTGATGAAAGCGTAGTGCTTGAAACGGTCGTAGTCAATGCGGCACTTTTGACTGAAAAGCCAACAGCACTCGTGGACGAGTTGCGCCAGGTGTCGGTGGCTAAGACGCGGGCCACGTAATTGCCGTTTTGCAGGGTGGGCAAATTATAGCTCCACGTCTCTTTGCCGGTCATCATGAAATAAACCGCCGTTGTGCCCCACGCCGAGCCAGTCCAATAACGCTGGCGCGTGCTGTCGTAAATCATGCCCCTGACTTCGAGAACCGAAGTTTCCGCATCCTTAGCCGTCCCGTTAAAAGCGGGTTTAGTGCTATAAACGCGATTAGCAACAGGCGATTGAATCACAATAACCGGCGGCTTTTTGTTGTTGATGGAAAAAGTGACCGATGAACTGCTCGATTTGCGTTGCGTGTCTGTTGCGGCGATGCGCACTGTAAAGCGGCCATCTAACAGCGGCGGCAATTGATAAACCCAGTCGCCGTTGGGCGTGGAAATCGGAAAATTAACCGCTGTGCTTGTCCAGGCGCTGCCATTCCAGTAGCGGTTGCGTGAATAATCGTAAAGCAGGCCGCTTAAAGCCAATACGGAAGTTTCGGCATCGCGTGCGGCACCGGCAAAAAGCGGCGCGCTTTGATAGATGCGATTGGCGACCGGCGAGGAAATCGCAATGCTCGGCGCAGTGTTCGCTGTCGGCACATTTGTCGGATAAAGCTGGCTCTGCGGAATCAACTCTTTGGCCTTGCGCTGATTGCTCCAGAACAGTTGCGCCACAGCGCCGCCGGTGTCCTCAAAATACTCCATTTTAATGTCGTATTTCTGTCCGGCTACCAGGTTAATCTGTCCGCTGTAATCCTCCGCCGAACCGTTGTGCCACTCATCAATAATCAGTTGATTATTGACCCACAATCGCACGCCGTCATCGGTGCGGGCAGTGAAGGTGTAGGTTTCTGTGTATTGAGCCTGCACCTGGCCTGTCCAACGCACCGAATATGTATCTTCAGCAATCTGGCTGGCTGGCGGAGTGTAGCCCCACTCAAAGTTGACTCGCGGGTCAATGCGCTGAATCGAAGTGCCGGTAAAATCTTTGTTGTTGTAATAGGTGCCGGTCAGACCTGTTCCACTGCCAACCACAGCCCCTGGCAGCGTGCGAACCTGCACCCAGTCTATGTCCATATAATAGGTTTTGTTTTCTGTGGGTATAGCCGTGACCGGCAAATTGGCATCGTAAGCTGTGGCCCATGAACTGGCAGCGGCCCAGATGTTCAAATGAATTTGCATCGGGTCGGCGGGCAGAATATCAGTAGAGCGGCGCACAACAACGCCATCCACAAACCATTCCACTACGTCGGGCATCCAACGAATTTTGAAAGTGTGCCAATTGTTGCGGTCAAGTCCCGACGCACTTGTAATCGTCGAGCGATTGGCGCCGCCGCGCTCTGGATTCCAATCGTCCCAGATATTGAGCCACATTTGATCGTTGGAAAAGTTGGTCAGGTATTCAAAATCAATTTCGTCGCGCAGATAAGTTGAGGGCCATTGGCCGCGCTCGTTATACATGACGAAGGCGTAAACAATGCCGCGCGGCAGGTTGCGGCCTCGGAGGCGCGCTTCGATTTCTAACCCTGCGCCCATATTGAAAATCTGCTTGGAAAAGACTTCGGTGCCGCGCAAGTAAGTGCCGCTGTAACGCGAATCACCATTGTAGGTTTTGAGCGGAAAGCGCGCGAACTGCACACCGTTTTCGGTTGCCATTGTGGGCACGCCGCCAAACTGGGTGCGCTGCAAATAGCGGTCGGGGCCGTAAGCAGTCCACTTGGCGCTATCCCAGGCCGTGGTATTGAATTGATCTTCAAAGACTGTTGTTTGCGCCTGGCTATTTAAAGCAGCGCCTAACAGGAAAACGGCAGTTAATAAAAGTTTTTTCGAGAAATGAAACATGAATTTATACCTTCGCGAACACATGTAGAGGCAATATTTTGGCCGGAGTTAAATATCTTCACCCAAAGAGGCATAAAAATCGTAAATTTCGCGCACGGCCAAACGTAAATCACCCTGGTGACGCGTCCATAAAGCCTCACATTCAACGTCCCAAAGTGTGGCATCGTTGCCCAGAATTTGATGAAGAATCTCTTGTAACAATTGGGGTGAAGTGCGACATTCCAGCAGCGTCGGCAATAATCCGGCGCGATGTGAAGTGATAAGAACACCGCTGGCTTTTTTGCTGAGATATTTGAATCTCATCCAATCGAAGTAATTCAATTGCTCCGCGCCATCAAAGAGAATTACGGTTTGCGAGGTTGCATTTTGCAAACAATGCCAATCTTCGGGAGAAAACTGCCGTTTTTCGCGTGATAAATGCAGATTTAACAGTTGATAACCACATGCTATGAGTGGTGTTGCTAAATCTTCGAGCAGAGTTGTTTTGCCGCCACCGTGTGGGCCAATTAAAGCGCCGCGCCGTCCTTGAATTTCCCAACGAGTTAGCAGTTCCTTCAAAGTCAAGTCAGGTTCTATGGCATCCAAACGAAAGTGCACCGATAAAACGCGCTCAACACGCAGGGGGTTAAGGCGCGCTTTCATGGCTGGCAAAGGGTATAGCAGTGAAGTCCTCGATGAAACCTAAAACATGGCCTGTATCACCGAACTTTTCGCGTGGCGCATCGGCATTGACAACCACGCAAGGCATTTCGGCGCGGCGCGCGGCTTCGGTGCCGGCGGGTGAATCTTCAAAAACCAGACAGCTTTTCGGCGCGATATTTAAGCCTTCTGCCGCCCGCAAAAACACTTCGGGATGCGGTTTGCCCTGCCTGGTATCTTCGCCTGTTACCATTACTCGAAAATAATCGCGGATGCCCAGGCCATCCAGCGTAAACGCCAAATTTTTACGGTCGCCCGCTGTTGCAACGGCTAAAGTGATTTCCTGCTCTTTGAGCCAATCAAGCCAGGCTATCAAGCCCGGCAACATTTGCAGATGTGGACGGTAAAGTTCACGGTAAAGTGCTTCTTTGCGCTCGCCAAGGGCGAAAATTTCATCGTGGTCTTCTATGCGCGGAAACAAGCGCTGCACAATCTCGCCAATGGTGCCGTTGACATTCTGCAAAATCTCATCTTCGCTTTTCTGCAATCCTTCGCGTTTGGCCCATTCCAGCCATGTGCGACGGTGGAAATCCATGTTATCCACAAGGGTGCCGTCCATATCGAAAATGACTGCCGTGCAACCAGTGCTTTGCCAGAAAGCTTCAAATTTATCGGTTAGAAGGGAAGATGCGTTCATCTCGCTCAGTATAAGAAGCATGAAAACGAAGCGGGCTGAAAAGCAAAAAGCAGCGATTCAATTTTGAATCGCTGCTTTTTGTTTTATCGCTTTAAATGTTTCAGATCGTCATCCCAGGGAACGACAGAATTGCATTCATCAAGTTAAAGGCGACTATAGCAGTCATCAGATGAATCGAAGTGGGGCTGAGTGCCTGGCTGCGTTGAGCACGCGGTGGCAGCAAAACCGGCGCATTCTCGATGGCGGTTGCCATGCCCGCTGAGACGGAATGCATCACCAGAGAGTCGCCAGGACGCGTGGCTTTTTGTGGCTCTGGTAATGTAGCCAGAAACGTCGAAAAATTTTGTGGCTCACCGCTTTTGTGCGATAGTAAGGCGCGATCATACAGGGTGCGACTGCGCCGGTCTAACAGCACGCGGCG
>DASWNL010000415.1:0-7510 GCA_036399215.1 Abditibacteriaceae bacterium | reverse complement strand
TATTAACGGCGCGGTTGTATCGTGGGCCAGAGTGCCCTCGTTTGTCGTAACGTTGGGGATGCTGACAGCGGCGCGCGGCCTGACCGTTTACGCCACCGATGGGCAAAGCGTCGGTGAACTGCCGCCGCAACTAAGTTGGTTTGGGCAGGGCGCACCGTTAATTTTTATAGCGCTGATAGTCATCATCTGCGGCGCGCTTTTGCAAATGAAAACAGTCGCAGGTCGTTACATTCAAGCTTTAGGCTCCAATGAGCAGGCGGCACGATTTTCGGGCGTTAATGTCGAAGGTTATAAAGCCTTTGCTTATGTGTTATCCGGCTTGACGGCAGCAATTGCCGCCATTGTTTTAACGGCCAAATTCGGAGTGGCCGATACAGGGGCAGGTGCGGGTGCTGAGCTGAATGCTATCGCTGCCGTTGTTATTGGCGGCACCAGCCTCAGCGGTGGGCGCGGCAGCGTCATCGGCAGTTTAGTTGGCGCTTTGACCATCGCCGTTCTCAATTCCGGTCTGGTTTTGATGCAGGTGCCGGGCACCTTGCAAGAAGTGGTTATCGGTGTTGTGATTGTTGTTATCGTGGTCGTGGATCAACTGCAAAAAGGAAGAACATCGTGAATCGGATTTTTAATTATGTAACATGTGGTGCCTTGATTATCCTGGCGGGCTGCGACAACGGCGCGCAAAACAATGAAGGCAGTAATGGCGTTAGCAGCGCGCCCACACCTGACGCAGCGCCTTCCAGCGCGCCTGTAACTGTCACCAAAGGCCAGAGCATCAGCACCGCAGAACTCGATAAAATCGTTAAGCCTAAAGAGGTTTACAAATTAGCGCTTGTCGTCAAAACGCGCAACAATCCCTTTTTCTCACCGATGATTGCCCAGGCCGAAAGCGAAGCCAAGAAATTGGGCATGGTGCTGGAAGTGCAGGCGCCCGCGCAGGAAACCGACAAGGAAAAGCAGTTCGCCATTGTGCAAGATTTAACGGCGCGCAAAGTGGACGCGATTCTGATTGCGCCCGCCGATTCCAAAGCCATTGTGCCGGCTTTGAAGAAAGCTGAAGCATCCGGCATTACGGTTATCAATCTCGATAATCGCGTGGATGCCGGAGCCGCTAAATCTGCCGGTTTGAAACCGCTTTCCTATGTGGGTGCCGATAACGAAGCGGGTGGCAAACTGGCGGGCGAAGCGATGGCAAAAGCCCTTAACGGTAAAGGCAAAGTGGCGGTTTTGGAAGGCATTCGCGGCGCCGATAACGCCGAAGCGCGCAAGCGCGGTTTTGAAGGTGCCGTCGAAGGCAAACTCGATATTGTCGCCTCCGAAAGCGCCAACTGGGATACGCAACAGGCTTATGCCAAAACGCAGGCCATAATAGCCGCGCAGCCCGATATTACAGGAATCTTTTGCGCCAACGATAAAATGGCCTTAGGCGCCCTTAAAGCCATCAGCGAAGCCGGCAAAAAAGGCAAAGTTACCGTCATCGGCTACGATAACATCCCTGATGTGCAACCGTATTTGAAAAGTGGCGAAATGAAAGCTACTATTGACCAACATCCTGATTCGATGGGCAAATACGGCGTGCGCCTGGCGGTTGGCGTTCTCACCAAAACCGCACCTTCAGGCCGCGAATTATTAGTGCCGCTCGAAGTAAAAACGAAATAGAGTAGGTATGAAAAATAAAAGAGCGAGGCTATTGCCTCGCTCTTTTATTTTGTCGTTTTACTTTTGCTTAACATCGTAACACCATAAGGTGCCGAGTTCGCGGATGTAGAGGCGGCCATTGGCAACAACAGGATAGGCCCAGGCTTTGTTGCGTCCGCGTTCGGGTGGGTTAGGCGGAGTGAAGCGGCCTTTTTCTTGATAGCTTTCGGGCGTGGCCACTATCAAAGCCACTTCGTTGTTTTCTCCATGTAAATAAAGGCGATTCTCCGCGTAACAAAGCGAACCTGCTCCAACAGAGCGGTCTTCCCATTTGATGTCGCCAGTCTTGAAATCCAAACAAAGGAGGGCTGAATTCGTTGTGCCGTAAAGGTAATCGCCGATTAAAAGGGGGCTGCCGACGGCAATGGGAAGTTTGCGCCCGAAGTATTTTGGTTCAACAGTAAAATCTTGCGGGCCGCCGTTGATTTGTGCCAATCCGCCGCCTACTAAGGTGGTGGCGGAGTAAACCAGATTATCGCGCACAACCGGCGTCTGGACGCTGCCGCCGTAGCGCATGTCGGCGGTTTTTTCATAGCGCCAGAGAAATTTTCCGGTCTTGGCATCTACGCCAATTACGCCTTTCTCCACGAACTGCACATATTGTGTAATGCCGCCGATGGGCGCTTTGACTATTGAGGAGTAGTTGGCTTCTCCTGCTTCGGGGATAGATGATTTCCAGATAGTTTCGCCGGTGTTTTTGTTTAAGGCCACCATCGTTGCTTCTGGGCCACCGGGCGTCACAATTAAAGAATCTCCATCTGCCAGAGGCGATTCGGAATAAGCCCAGGTGCCGACTTTGCCCTTGTAATCAGCGCGCAGGTTTTTCTGCCAGATGACTTTTCCACTGGTGCTTTCCAGGCAAGCCAAATCGCCGTCTGAACCTAAAATATAAAGTCGTTCGCCATCAATAGTAGGCGTCGAACGCGCTCCGGGGTAATTGGGATTTTGATCGGGATTACCTACTTTGCCGATGCGCGTTGACCAGACTAATTTGCCATCGGTAACGTTATAAGAGCGGGCAAATTCGGTGTCGCCTTCGTTGCCCATTAAATAAAGGTGCTCCCCACTGATTGAAGGCGTGCTAAACCCATAACCCACATCATTAACTTGCCATAACAAAGGTGGCCCGCTGGCAGGCCACTCTTGCAATAAGCCCATTTCTGTGGAAAGGCCATCACGCGCCGGGCCGCGCCACTGCGGCCAATCGAGGGCGTAGGCTGTTGCCGCATTAAAAACCAAAGCCACTAATGGCGCGGCGAAACAAAAGGTGAAAGAAAAACGGCTTGTCGGTAAATTTTTCATGTTCTACTTCACTTCAAAAATGGGATTGCTATTGTAACCCGACCATTCAAGACGCGCCCATAGAGCCGCCAGGTCGCTCCCTTTTAATTTTCCTTCCAGGGATAGAGCAGAACCTTGCCGCAGTTGCCGGTTAGTTGTAGTTCCCAGGCATCGCGCACTTGCGATAATGCAAAACGATGCGTTATTAATTGGTCAATGGCGGCGCCTTGCTCTTTGATGATTTGCCACAAGCGTGCGGCATCGCGCCGGTTCCAATGCCACGATCCGTGCAGTGTCAGGCCTTTGCGCAGCAGGTGATTACTGACATGCAGCGTCAAGTCACCTCCCTCACCGATAAAAGCGACTTCGCCGCGCCGCCGCACGCTTTCGATGAGTAATAACTGGGCAGAAGACGCACCGGAGCAATCAATCGCTTTATCGGCGCCCAGTCCGCCAGTTAGAGCACGAAGCTGTTTAAGGGCATCCGGGTCATGCGGATTAATCACGGCGCGAGCGCCCAATTCGCTTGCCAACTTCGCGCGATAAGAATGTGATTCGATAGCGATAACCCGCGCGCCTCTATGCACGCCATTTATCACTCCTCCTAATCCTACCGGCCCCATGCCGGTAATAAGGACGGTATCGAAAGCATCTACGCGCAAGCGTTGCATCGCACCAAAGGTGGGGCCAAGACCGCAGCAGGCCATACCGGCGTGTTCGAGCGAAATTTCATCCGGCACAGGAAGTAAAAGCCAATCGGGCTTTAAAAGATACTGCGCGTAAGTAGCAGAGCCGGTAACACTTTGCGTTTCATTTTGAAGGTTGCGATTGTGTTCGCAGTGAATATAATCGCCGGTCGCGCACAACTCACAATAACCACAGGCCGATTGGGGCATGGCGACAACACGGTCTCCAACTTTGACTTTAGTCGCCTTATCTATAAAAGCGACTTCACCCGCCGCTTCATGGCCGATACATTCGCTCTGGTGGCCTGCTGCATACATTTTGTATTCGGTGCAAGCGGGCGCTACTAAAACTTTCACAAGGGCAATATCGCCGTGTGGTTGCGGTTCGGGCTTATCAATAAGCTGAACTTGCTTTTCGCCGGTAATGGCTACGATTTTCATGGATGCACAACAAGTTTACATTCACAACAGCACAAAGCGTTGCGGTGCCACTGACGGCGCGGCGCTAATCTGCTGCATTAAATCAAGGAAATTATCACCCGGCGTAATGCTGCCTAAAACAGCCTTTTGCAAAGCTCCTGTTGAAGAGGGAATATTTGAAGGCCAACCATGCAAAGTGGCGTAGCCCATCGTTGCAAAGGCAATCGCTTCTTTGGCATCGGAAGGCAAACCCAGTTCATCGGTGCGATGCAGTGAGCCGCGAAATTGTTCTTGTATTTGCCCCATTAAAAAAGCATTGCGCGCACCGCCGCCGCCCACGAAAATTTCATCGGCATGGGGCAAAAAATGAATTGCATCGGTAATGCTGCGCGCTGTTAAAGCCGTTAATGTAGCGATGAAATCGGCCTCGCTTAATCCGCAAGCGCGGCCTTCATTTATCATCGTGTTTGCTTCCTGTGGCCCAAAGAGTTCCCGTCCGGTAGATTTCGGCGGCGCGGCTTGAAAATAGGGATGGGCCAACCACTTTTGCAGCAACACCTCGTTGATTTGCCCTTGCGAAGCTAAGGCGCCGTTTTCATCAAAAGTTTTTTCACCGTTAGTTAAAAGGCGCACTGTTTCATCTATCAAAACGTTGCCGGGGCCGGTATCGAAGGCGATGATGTCTCCCTTTGGCGGCACATAACTCAGGTTCGCCATGCCGCCGATGTTCAGCAACACGCGATGCAACGATTCATGGCGAAACAATAATCCATCGAACCAGGGCACAAGCGGTGCGCCATGTCCGCCAAGAGCAATATCACGCGAGCGAAAATCAGAAACAACCGTGCAGCCGGTGCGTTGGGCAATGAACGCTGGATTCGCAATCTGCAACGTTGAGCGCGGCGATTTGGCTTGATGATAAATCGTTTGGCCATGTGAAGCGATGAGATCAACATCCTTCACTGCAACATCCGCTTTTTCAGCAACCGCCTGAGCCGCTTGCGCGAAGGCTTCGCCGAGGGCAAAATTGAGTTCGCAGACCGCCTGCGTGTTGCCCTGGTGTGGTGGCAATAAGTGGCGCACCTCATCGCGCAAGCCATTGTCCAAAGGCTGCATCACAAAAGCGCGTAAGGATAATTCAAGAACTTCGTTGCGCTTTTCGATTTGCACAAGCGCCGCGTCAATGGCATCTACGGAAGTGCCCGACATCAAACCGATTACATTCATGCCGCGAGTTTAGAATTTGAAGGCTGAACCCCCAACCCCCTTGGTAAGGGGGCTAAAGTATTAGTTGGTGAGTGCAGTTGACTGTTTTAGATGCTAAAACGTTTTACTTTTTGTGCCACATCCTGCTTTAGCCCCCTTACCAAGGGCGGGTGCCCTCTGGGCGGCAGGGGTTAAATTATGAAAACCACACTTTTATTGGCCGCACTTTTTGCGGCTCCCGCCTCTGCACAAGGATTGTGGACGGATTTGATCGCGCCCGATGCCAAAGTTGAGCGCATTGCCACAGGCTTTCGCTTTACCGAAGGCCCGGCCTGGCATCCAAGCGGTTACCTGCTTTTTACGGACATTCCCAATAATGCCATTGTGAAATGGACACCGACTAATGGTGACAGTCGTGGCGAAGGCAAAACCGAAATCTTTCGTCAGCCGTCCGGCAACGCCAACGGCTTGATGTTCAACCAGGCCGGGCAGCTTTTAGCCTGCGAACATTCCAATCGCCGCGTTTCGCAAACTGTGTTTGGCCAGATTGTGACGCTTGCCGATAAGTTTGAAGGCAAGCGCTTGAACAGCCCGAATGATGTAGATATTGCACCGGACGGCAGCCTTTATTTCACCGACCCCATTTATGGCTTGCCGCGCCCACAAGATAAGGAACTGGATTTTGAAGGCGTCTTTCGCTTATCGCCGGATGGCAAATTAACGTTGCTCGTCAAAGATTTCGTGCATCCCAACGGACTGGCCCTCTCGCGGGATGCCAAAACGATTTACATTAACGATTCCGAATCGAAGCTAAACCATATGCGCGCTTTCGATGTGCAAGCGGATGGCACCTTAACTAACGGGCGCGTTTTTGCCGATATGAAAGTGCAAGGCATTCCCGGCGCGCCGGATGGCTTGAAAGTGGATGCGCAGGGCAATGTTTGGACAAGTGGGCCGGGCGGCGTGTGGGTTTTCTCGCCCGCCGGTAAACTCTTAGGGAAAATCGCCGTGCCGGAAGTAACAACCAACCTCGCCTTTGGCGGGCGCGATGGCAAAACGCTTTTCATCACGGCAAATACAAGCGTTTATCGCATTCAATTGAAAGCTGGAGAACTCAAACGATGAAACAATGGCAGAAGAAAACTTTGCAAGGTAGTGCCGCTTTAGCCGGTATAACTGGGATTGGCCTGGCAGCGATGGCCGCACAGGGCGCTTATCGCGTTTATTACGCTAACGACGAAGCTCAGCGCAACGTAGTGATGATTCTTTCGGATGCACCGTTGGAAACCATGTTAACGCGCACAGGCAACGTCACGGCGGAAGTGAAAGTGGACATGCAAAACGCTTTGAACAATCCGCAGGCGCGTTTTGTGGTGGACACGGCTTCTTTGGAAACCGGCATCGGAGCGCGCGACACCAAAATGCGCGGGCCGGAATATTTGGATGTCACGAAATATCCCAAAGCGACTTTTACGCTGCGCAAACTCAGCGGTATTACACGCGATGTGCAAGTGTTGTTGCCCAATAAAATGCGCCGCTTCAAAGCTTTGGGCGACATGGAATTTCATGGCGTGACTAAGCCTGTCTCCGCCGATGTAGAAGTGACGGCATTGCCCGCCGATGACAACACCAAAACGCGCTTGCCGGGTGACTTGCTTTATATTAAGGCAACCTTTCCTATCAAGTTAGACCAGTTCGGCATCAACATTCCGGCCCCGGCAAGATTGAAGATCGCCAACGAAGAAACTGTAACGGTGAATGTTTTCGCCAGCACTGGCTCGAAGATACCGGAAGGCGGCACGATTACCGCAGATGCCGCAGCCGAAACTCCAGGAGGCAAAAGAAAAATGGCAAATGGTTTGGAAATTGAAGACGTTCAAGTTGGCGAAGGGCAAGAAGCCAAAGCCGGCAACCGTGTGAGCGTGCATTATACCGGGCGCCTGACTGATGGCACTAAATTCGATTCATCCGTAGACAGGGGCCAGCCCTTTCAATTCAACTTAGGCGCCGGTGAAGTGATCCGAGGTTGGGATCAAGGCGTGGCCGGCATGAAAGTCGGCGGCAAGCGTAAGCTGACAATCCCACCCGCATTAGGTTATGGGGCAAGCGGCGCGGGCGGCGTTATTCCACCCAACGCCACTTTGGTTTTCGATGTCGAATTGCTCAAGGTTAATTAACTCGCACAAAATTAAAACGCCGCGCTTGAAATTTCAAGCGCGGCG
>DASWNL010000414.1:0-8086 GCA_036399215.1 Abditibacteriaceae bacterium | reverse complement strand
GGAGGGCGCGCATCCCGGTCTTATGTTCGATCTGGGCAACATGACCCGCGCCCTCTTGCTGCACATGGGCCAGTTATCGGTCTTATCGGCCCTATCACTGATGTTGTCGCTGATTGTCTCCAACATCACGGCGATTGTGTTCTGCTTTGTGATTTTCTTTGCCGGCAACTCCAGTTCGTATTTCGAGCATTTGGGTGGCGGCGCTGATTCACATTCCGAAGGCGGCGAGCATAAAGAAGGCGAAGCCGCACACGTTCAGGGGCCATTACAGGGCGTCGTCAAAGCAGTTTATTACCTGCTGCCGCGCCTTGACCGCTTCGATGTGCGCGAGCGCTTAGTGACCGATTCGCCTGTTGCTTTCAACTATATGTGGAAGGCTATGGGTTCGGGCCTGACTTATGTCGCGGTGCTGCTGGTTATCGCCTATCTGGTGTTCAGCGACCGCGAGTTTTAATTGTGGAGTAACCATGACACAAAACAAAATTCTTCTCGGCGGCCTTGGCGTTTTAATGCTGATTGGTTATAACGCCTCGCAACCGGGTTTGCGCGAAATGCGCACCATGGCATCTTTGCTACCGCCGGAAAGCGCCAGTAAAGAAGAAAAAAAGGACGCCTTGCGCATCGTGCGCAAGCAACGCTATGGGCCGGATTTGCAGTGGCTCGACCGTTTGCGCAATTCGACTGTAATGACCATTGACGGCGTGCCACGCGAGGAAACAAAACTCGATTTCGGCATGATGTCATCGCTGATGCTGGCCGGCTTAGCCTCTGGTTTTAAAAGCCAGGTGGCGAACCTGCTGTGGATGAAATCGGATGAATACTGGCATAAGGGTATGTTGACGCGCCAGAACCCAATCATGGAAGCGGTTGTCACGCTTGACCCGCAATTTCTTGAAGCGTGGGATACCGCCGGTTGGCACTGGGCTTATAACATCTTTGCTGACTTGCCAACCCAACGCGGCCTGGAAATCAAAGACGAAATGTCCCCTGCCGAAAAAATGCGCCGTGAAAAAGAGTTGCGCATCGCGCAAGACCGGGCTGTTGATACTGGCCTTCGTTATTATGCGCGCGGCACACAAATGAACCCCGATAAATATATGTTGTGGTTCAAATTCGGCTGGACACGCGCGGAAAAGGCCGGTTACAACGATGAAAATACGGTCAATCTGTATCGCACGGCACGCGAACAACCGGATGCGCGCAACCAGGAAATGACGGTCCCCGACCCGAAAAATCCTGGCAAGACTAAGCAACAAATCATTCAAGGCATGGACTTAATGGGCCGCACTATTGGCCACGCTTATGAGCGCATGCCGCATATCGCCAAAGCCCTGGATACCTACGCCGAAATCTTGCAGATTCAAGACAAGCCGCAAGAGCGTGCTTTATTGCGTGAAGCCGGGCGTTACTGGGCGCGTTATTCGAGTCTCTATGATCAGATTCCAACCGTCTATAACGAAAGCGACCCTGTCACCAAAGCCCAGATTCGCAGGCTAATTCCCGATATAGACCGCTTATTGGCCGCGCAAAAGATGCGTGATCAAAAGGCAGCCTGGGATAAAGGCCAGGGCAGCCAGCCGACCGGCGCTTATGTTTCGATCTGTGCGCGTTACTTGCCGGCGTGGGAGTTGTGGCAAGCCGGCAAGTTGGACCAGGCAACGCAAACCATTGTTGGCGTGATGAACTCCGATCCACGCTATCATCTGCAAGGTTGGCCGGTTATGGCAAAGATTCTGGAATTCAAAGGCGACTCGCCTCAAGCTATTGCAGCTCAGAAGACACAGCAGATGGATTATGAAGCTGAGTCATCGCAAGAAATGGGCTTGCACATGCTGGCGCGTATTTTCGAGGCCAAAGCCGAAAAAGAAACCGATCCGGCGCGCAAAAAAGCCCTGCATCGCATCGCTTATGAAACATGGTATCGCGCTCGCGAACGCGATTCGCTTAACTTCCAGGCACGGCGCATGACTTTGCAGTTTGAAGATAAATATGGTTTTACAGCGCCTCAAGCGATTGTAAAGCAAGTGCGCGATTCACGCCGGGCCGGCGGCACTGTTGATGCCAGGCCTAAAAGCGTGCCCAGAGTGGAGGATTTCATCAATAAGCCCAATGATGCCCCTTATCCTGTAACAACGCCGACTCCAGCATCAGCCGCCAAATCGCCACCACCTTCAACAGCTCCTGCAACAGCTCCTGCTGCACCAGCGCCCTCATCCGAAGAAAGCGGGCATGAAGGGCACAATCATTAGTTCCCTGGTCGCATAAAGATTTTGAAGAATTGTCAAAAGAGTGGGAAAGGCGCTTCCCACTCTTTTGCTTTTAAAGGGTCGAGTGTGGCAAACATCTGTGGCAAACATCTGTGGCAAACATCTGACGAACCGGTTTGATGAGCGGGGATGAATCAAGCGGCGATTTTGTCTATCCTTTAAGACGAACGCAGAGAGCCTGGCAATTGTGCGAGACTCGTTTTATCTAATTAACATTTCTACATACCTGCTAAGCCTGACTGATGAGCAAATACTCTTCTGCCGGTGACAATACGTCCAACGCAAACGCTTCACAACGCATGGCGTTGTGGGGGTTTGTCTATGGTTTGATGTTTCCGCTCATCGGCACGTTGGTTGAAGGCGCTCAGAGGGACGCAATATCGCTGGACGGCCTATTACAAGTTCAAATCGAAACTCCACTGCTATGGATCCTTGACCTGGTGCCTTTGGTCATGGCTTCAGCAGGTTATATGCTGAAATTGCCGCCGGTGCATTTTCGCGCTTCGCCTCAGAGCCGTTTGTTACCCTTGTATTTACTGTTACTGTCAACCATTCCTCTGGCGATTTTGCTTTATGCCTTGAATCAAAAATATCTGGCCGACAACTATTTTTTGCATAGCAATCAAACAGGGTGGCTGCGCACCCAAACCCTTTGGCTGCATAGCGCTACGCAGCAAAAGCTCCGCTTCGATCATAAAACGTCCTTAACCAAACTGAACGCTCGCCGTGAAGAGTTGCGCCATCATTATCCGGGGCCTATAGAGATTGGTGATGGCGATTGGAAACAATGGAAAAACGAAGTTTTACGCAATGGACAGAGCCAGTGGAAAACGGTAGAGCGCGTGCGCCGCAGTTTAGAGCAATTAAACAGCGTTGTTGAAAAAGAAGGGCAACTGCAAAGTGCCCGCACCGAGCGCTGGACTCTCATCGGCATCATGAGCATGGTGTTTGCGCTATTGCTTTCGTTTGGCATCTTGCAGCGCCTGCGCCAAACCGAAATCGCTTTGCACGACTCTCAGGAGCGCTTTTCCTCATTCATGAATAATAGTCCCGTCGTTTCTTATATCAAAGACGAGCAGGGGCGCTATGTTTATGTAAATCAACCGTTTGAAAAGCACTTCAAAGCCGATCAGGGGAAATGGTTGGGAAAAACTGACCACGACCTGTGGCCACCCGAACTCGCCGGGCAAATGCACGAGCAAGACCAGGCTGTTTTACGCCGCCGTATGCCGGTTAGCCAGGAACAGATCGCCTTTGCCTCCGATGGCACGCCACAATACTGGCTGAGCTTTAAGTTTCCTCTCAAAGATTCGGGTGGACACTATTTCGTGGGTGGTTTAGCCCTGGAAATCTCCGAGCGCAAGCGGGCCGAGCAAAAAGTCGCCGAGCAAACGCGCCAGTTAGCCGAAGCCAACGCAAAATTGGCGCAGGCCAACTCACAACTCTCACAGGTCAACGGCCAATTGGAAACCCTCAGCATCACCGATGCCCTGACAAGTCTTCGCAATCGTCGCGCTTTCATGGAGCGTCTGCACGAAGAGCACATGCGTGTCCAACGCCACGGCACCCCACTTTCGCTGATGATGATGGACGTGGATAAATTCAAGCAATACAACGATAGTTTCGGGCACCCCGCCGGTGATGAAGTTTTAAAAGGCGTGGCGCAAATTCTCAAAGATACCGCGCGTTCTATAGATATTGTGGCGCGTTATGGCGGCGAAGAGTTTTCTATCGTGCTGCCCAATACCGACCGCGAAGGCGCTATCACTTTGGCCGAGCGCTTTCGCTCGCGCATCGAACGTGCCGAATGGCCGCACCGTGCTGTAACCGCCAGCATTGGCGTCGCGACATTCTACCCACGCCCGCCTGATAACGTGCCGCTTCTGCCCGATTGCACTCCTGAAAGCCTGATTTCTACTGCCGATCAGGCGCTTTACGTTGCCAAATCCAGTGGCCGCAACCGCGTCGTCCACGCCTCACCAATGGAAAAAGTGGTTTAGTTGTTTAGAGGCTATTTCAAAAGTCGGCAGACGTTAACAGGTGTTGAGTAGCGTAACTTATGGATTCCACCTGCCCGCTTGCGGGCAGGTGGAATCCATAAACAATACTTGCATTTCTCTTTCGGGACTTTTGAAACAGCCTCTATCGCACTCAATTAATTATTGATGCCAAAAACAAAGTCACCTTTGCTTTCCGGCTCCACTAAAAAGCGGTTTCTTGTGTTTGGCTTTTTGGTTTTATCTTCGACGGGTCGCCCGCCATCGTCTTTGCCATCGGTGCCAATGCTCCACAATTTGTAATCAGCGCTTTGCTTTTGATAGTGCAACGCTTCGCCAGCACCATAAGGGTCAATAGGAATAGTTTGCAAATACGACGGCACTAAAACGTTAAGTTTTTGTGGATAAGCGCCATGCTCCAAATGATAAGCGCGCAGGGCCAAAGCGGTCATCAACAAGACGTTACTGGTTTCAGCGCGGACAGCATTCCAACGTGAGCGACTGTAATCGGAAATTAACGCTTGAGCAATAGGATCATCTGGCATAACAGGCTGTGTCTTCCGGTTATAAGGCTGTTTCGCCGTCTCAATACATTGATCCATGTAGCGCGTCACATCATTCATCAGACGCCGCTTGTTGAGTGGAATGAATTTATTTCGGAGTTGGGCAGCAATGCCGGTTGCTCCCACCGACACCAATCCTTTATGCCAGTCGCGTTCTGGCATGACTTCAAGTAAGGAGGCTTGTAGCGTCCACTTATCCTCGGTCAACACCCTATCAAAAGTCACTCGTTGCCGATGCAACGTTTCCAAACGTTGTGCTGACCTGCGACAAATTGGGGCATCTAAATGCGATGCCATGTCTTCCAAAGGCCGCCGTGCAATAGCCTGCACTGCATAGCCAACTAAAGCACTAATTAAAGAGCCGCCGCGAGGAATATCGTGGCCCAGTTCAACGCCATCTAAAGCGCTTCGTGCAGCGCCTCGCCAGTCACCTTTAGCAGCGCAAACGTGACTGTAAGCGTTTAAAGTGCGCGCCATTTCACGCGCCTTTGGAAAGTGGAGACTTACTGTAGAAAATGAGCGCACTGGAGGCTGGCGATACTGATAGAGAAATCCTCCGCGCAAAGTTTTTATGGCAGCCTGATTCTTGGCCGCCCATGCCACTAACTCCGGCTTGCGATAAAAAGGCAGGCGTTCTTCCCACGTTTGCAAGGTATTGGATTCTATGCGCCCCGTTGTTGAATTGTAGCCTTCATAAAGCGCTGAAGGGCGCGCGGCGTTCAAGAAATACGCTTTTGAGTAAATATCGAAAGCATTGGGCGACGGCATTTTCGGATTAGGAATGACAACCTGCGGCATTTGATTGACGCTTTGCCACCAGTAGCCAGCGCCGAGCACGAGCGCAATAGCAAATGCGGAAGCTAACAATAACTTCTTCTCGCTGCTTTTCATTGCACTCTTCGATGACGCCGCGCGCTTTCCAGTTCGTTACTTTGCTTTCCAGTGCTTATCAGCGAAGTTCATAAACTGCGTCCAGTCGTATTCGTTGAGGCCATGCTTGCCTTGCCGCACGTGATAACCAATAGCGCCTTCATGAATAGGCTTTTCAATCGGTGGCAGTTCGCCGCTTACGCCCTTGAAACCAAACAGTTCATAAACCGGTGTGGCCGCCACAGCCGATTTGAATTCGGCTTCCGGGTCGGCCCACAGGTCTTCGCTGGCACTGGCGACATAAAGCAGGCGCGGCGCAATTAAGGCCAATAACTGATGCTGGTCAACCGGCAATTCAGCCTCGCGCCCATTATATTTCTTGTAGTTTCCGTTGAACCAGTGCGGAAAGTTCTTGTTGATATCCGCGACATGCTCACCCACTTTACCTCGCGATAAAGCCGCGCCCGTCGAGCCGGATTCGTTGCTGATGACAAGGGCAAAACGCTCATCTTCTGCGCCTGCCCACAATGCCGTCTTGCCGCCACGTGAATGGCCGACAAGAGCGACGCGGTTTTTATCAATATCCGCATCGGTTTCTAAGTAATCCATGACGCGGCTGGCACCCCAGGCCCAGGCCGCAATGGTGCCCCAGGCATCAGCAGCGCGAGGCTTATTTGGCTCATCAAAGAGGCCATGCACGCCGTCTCTGAAATTATCGAATTTATCGGCATCCAGGTCGGCGTTTAAAAAGGCCGCTGCCGCATAGCCGCGTTCGATCATCTGCTCGGCAGGCCAGAAAGGACTTTTATTTTCGCGCGTGGCATCAATTAAATCGGCGCCGCGATTGTTAATCAGCACAAAACAAGGCGCCGGCTTTTTGTTATTCGGCACAAACAAAATCAGATTTATCGCGCCCGCGCCGCCCGGCCCTGAATAAGAAATCTTGACCAGCTTGCGCGTGGCTTTGCCCTCCATCATGTTTGGTGTGACCTGCGTTTCAAACTTCAAATCGGCAGGCTTGCCAAGCGGCGCGCGGCCATAAACATGAGTGCGGAATTGTTCCAGAGTTTTTAGGCGCTGTTCCTGATGCCAGTGTTCGGCGCTGGGCACTTTGGTGCCGTCGGCGCGCATCAACGGGTCGGGAATTTGAACGGGCTTGTCGTGCAACGTGATCGTAGTCATGGCGATTCCTAAGAGTGCGAAGTTCATGCGGCCTTTGACAACAAAACGAGCAATAAATTTCGTTTCCATTTTATTAGCCCCTGAAATAACAGTTTTGTATAATGCTCTTTCCGCGTCTGCCGCTGAACAGCGCTCGTTCAGACAAAGAATGTCCCGCGGAAAGGATTATTGTGGAAAGGAAATTAGCCAGCATTCAACGCGTTTTGGCCATTGAACCGATTGCCAACGCCGATGCCATCGAACTCGCGCGCATCAACGGCTGGCAGTGTGTTGTAAAAAAAGGCGAGTTCGCGCCGGGTGATCTCGGCGTGTTTTTGGAGATTGACAGCATCCCACCGGATAACGAAGTTTTTCGTTTTCTATGGATGCCAAAGTCTGGCGAACAGATTGAGCGACCCGCGAAGTTTCGCATTCGCACCATGAAGCTGCGCGGCGCTTTGTCGCAGGGTTTGTTGCTGCCGCTTTCGTCCTTTGAGTTTGAAAAGGCAAGCGAAGGCGATGATGTCACGCAGCTTTTGGGTGTCGAGAAATACGAGCCACCCGCGCCGGTTGGCATGGGCGATTTCCGCGCAAATTTCCCTGGTTTCATTCCGAAAACCGATGAGATGCGCGTGCAAAGCGTGCCCGAAGTCTTGGACGAAATCCGGGGCTTGGCTTATGTGGCAACGCTGAAATACGACGGCACTTCGTCCACTTTTGTGATTGACCGACGCACAAATGAGTTTCACGCCTGTGGCCGTAATCTTTCGCTGCAAGAGGGCGAAAACATCTACTGGCGCGCGGCGCGTAAATACGATTTAGAAACCGTTCTGCGCCGTTCGCCTAACTTTGCCGTCCAAGGTGAGTTGTGTGGCCCTGGCATCCAGAAAAATCGCTTGAATTTGAAAGAGTTATCGCTTTTCGTTTTCAATGTTTACGATTTTCAAAACGCGCGTTACCTGGCACACGACGAAGCGCGCCAGTGGCTTTCGGACAACGGTTTGGCGCCGGTTGAAACCATCGAAGAAGGCGAATCATTCGCGCACACCCAGGATTCGCTTTTGGCCCTGGCCGAAGGCAAATATCCGAACACGCAAAACGAGCGTGAAGGCATCGTCATTCGCCCGCGCGAAGAGCGTTTCAGCCCCACTTTAGGCGGACGGCTTTCGTTTAAAGCAATTAGCAATCGCTTTTTGTTGAAGGAAGGTGAATGAGTAGTGGGAGGCAG
>DASWNL010000413.1:0-2203 GCA_036399215.1 Abditibacteriaceae bacterium | reverse complement strand
ACCAACCCGCTTGCCGAACTCGTTCACAAGCGCCGCGTTTCGGTTCTCGGACCTGGCGGTCTTTCCCGTCAGAGCGCGAAATTGGAAGTCCGCGACGTTCACCACTCGCACTACGGACGTATTTGCCCGATTGAAACTCCTGAAGGCCCGAACATCGGGCTTATTGGTTCTCTTGCCACTTATGGTCGCATTGACGAATACGGCTTTTTGCTGACGCCCTACCGCGTGATGGAAAATGGCCGCGTTACAGAACAGATCAAATATCTTTCGCCCGATGAAGAAGAAGGCGTCACCATTGCTTCCGCTTCGGCGCGTGTAGCAGCGGATGGCAGCATTTTGGATGCACTGGTGCAATCGCGGCGCGGCCAGACTCACCCGCAGTTACCGCCAACTGAATGCCAGTTTATTGATTTGTCTCCGTTGCAGGTCTTTTCAGTGCCGACGGCTTTGATTCCGTTCTTGGAACATGACGATGCTAACCGCGCCCTGATGGGATCGAACATGCAGCGTCAGGCTGTGCCATTGCTGCGCCCGCAGGTGCCCTTAGTCAAAACCGGCCTGGAAAACATCGCGGCGCGCGATTCGGGCGCGGTTGTAGTTTCCGATGCGGACGGTGTGGTCGAAGATGTCACCTCTCGCCTTATCGTGATTCGCGATTACAACGGTGAATTGGTTGAACACCCACTGCGCACCTTTGTGCGCAGTAACCAGGCAACGTGTATTCACCAGAAGCCCATTGTGCAAAAAGGTGATCGCGTCAAGGCCGGCGACCCGATTGCCGATGGCCCATCTACCAATGGTGGAGAATTGGCCCTTGGACATAACCTGACGGTCGCTTTCGCTTTGTGGGAAGGCTACAACTACGAAGACGCTATTATTCTTTCAGAACGCGTTTCGCGCGAAGACTTGTTGACTTCGATGCATATCGAAAAATACGAAGTCGAAGCGCGTGATACCAAACTCGGCCCTGAAGAAATCACACGTGATATTCCCAACGTCGGCGAAGACCAGTTAAAGAACTTGGACGAGTTCGGCATTGTGCGTGTGGGCGCCGAGGTGTTTCCGCAGGATATTCTGGTCGGCAAAATTGCGCCCAAATCGCAGGGCGAACTGTCGGCGGAAGAGCGCCTTGTTATTGCGATCTTCGGCAAGAAAGCCGAAGAATCGCGCGATGCTTCCTTGCGTATGCCGCACGGCGAAAAGGGCACGGTTGTTGGCGTGCAAATCTTCGCGCGGCACAAGTATTATTCGCATCAACTCTTTGAAAAATACCGCCGCGAAGGCATGACCGAAGGCGAAGCCGAGCGTATGGCGACTTATGCGTTTGTCTCCGACCCGGATCGCCCGATTTGCCCGATTACCGGCGGCCCATTGGACAAGCGTCCCGGCGATGAATTGCGCGCCGGCACCAACCAGATGGTGCGCGTCTATGTGGCGCAAAAGCGCAAGATCATGGAAGGCGACAAAATGGCCGGTCGTCACGGCAACAAAGGCGTGGTTTCGCGCATCCTGCCCTTGGCCGATATGCCTTTCATGCCGGATGGCACACCGGTTGACATTATCCTGAACCCGCTGGGTGTGCCTTCGCGCATGAACATCGGACAGATTTTAGAGATGCACTTAGGTCTTGTTGGCAAGCATTTCGGAACGGACTTTATCAACCCGATTTTCGGCGGCGCCAGCGAAGACGAAATTTACGAAGGCATGCGCCGTGTCGGTGCGCAGTTGCACATTGCAACCTTGCGCAATTACATCGAAAGTGAACTGGAGTTAGAAGTTGCCTTCGATGAAAACAGCGACGCAGATGAAGCCGATCAACTGGAAACTTTGACCAAGGCTATGACCAATCTGCTCCGCAAGCAGGACGATGAGACTCTGGATCGTTTCGGTGAGCAGGTCAACACGCCTCACGAAGAGTTCGGACGTAGCGATAAGAATCGTAAGGCGGATTTAATCACCAAAGCTGTGCGCGACATTGTGGATAAGCGCACCGGTTATGATGCCGTTACTGGCAAGTGCGTGCTTTATGATGGACGCACTGGAGAAGCTTTCCAGCAAGCCGTGGCTGTGGGGCAGGTTTACATGATGAAACTGCACCATTTGGTCGAGGACAAAATCCACGCCCGCTCAACCGGCCCATACAGCCTTGTCACGCAGCAGCCATTGGGCGGCAAAGCCCAATTTGGCGGCCAGCGCTTCGGCG
>DASWNL010000412.1:0-2755 GCA_036399215.1 Abditibacteriaceae bacterium | reverse complement strand
AGCATTTTGATCTCTTCATCCGTCACTTCCGTGCCTGATTTAGCGGCGATGGCGCGCAGTTCATCTTCGGTCACGCCGCCGCGCGAAAAACGCCAATCCATTTCATTGGCATAGGCTTTTTCAAACTCAGCCTGGAAGTTTTCCGGCATAACCGGATGCCAGGATATATCAGTGCGCCGTGCCGCTAAATGGCGTTGATACAGGCCGTCTGCATCTAAACTTTTGTCGTAAATCTTGTCATGATTGGGCCGATGTTCCAGTTCATCGCCCTGGGATGCATTACTGGTGGTGAGTGAACCAATTGTGCTGCCATTTTCATCCGCATAGCGCGTCACAAAATCCATCCACGCACCGGCCTGCGGATGTTCGTAAACCACAGCCCACAAAGTTTCTTCAGGGCGCGCCAGGCCACGCACTTTGACGCCGGGCATCTCCTCGATTTCGTAGGAGCCAGCATCTTGAAAACCCAGGCGCCATAACGGTTGTAATAACTTATTAACCGCTTCCTCGTCGGCCCAGGTGAGCTTTTCGC
Source organism: Abditibacteriaceae bacterium (assembly GCA_036399215.1). Lineage (GTDB taxonomy): Bacteria > Armatimonadota > Abditibacteriia > Abditibacteriales > Abditibacteriaceae > DASWNL01. Next base: position 2,223 of record DASWNL010000412.1, on the reverse strand, counting down.
GGCGGAGGGGGTGAATGCGCGCGGGAAGAGCCATCGGCATTTGCAAGTCGCCGAGACTATCCTTGATGTCGGAAAAGGCGCGTTTTAATTTCCAGACCAAAAACAAAACGCCGAGAATCAAAAGAACGACGAAAACACAGACGACAATGCCAATGATCTCGAAGAAGCTCATGCATCTTAGTGTAAGAGTTTTGGCCGCACAATTGAATTACGCTTTGAATTATCCCGCGCGAATACAAAAGAAACAGATTTCGGGCCGTGAATCTTTATCCCGGCGCCGCTTTACACGCTAAACTGGGTCAAAGTTCTCACTTCCCTGAAAGGTCTGGCTATGGATGATGCTCAAAATGTGTTTCTTTTCGTATTCGCCACCATGATGCTGGCTTTGGTTGCCGAGTTGTGGGCCATCGCCAAAGTGCTTACCAAAATCAGCGAGGCCCTTCACCGTCACAACGAATTGCAAAGTGAAGCGCGAAGCACAGTTCGCAACGAAAAACGGGAAGACGCATCTCCCTAAAGTCATTTTTCATAAGGCATATCTTCATTATGAGTCATAAGAATCACCCTCAAAACTCTGCCCCTCAAATTAACCGGCGTCGTTTTGTCAAAGGCGCTTTGGCGGGCATGGCCCTGCCCTACTTCATTCCCGAAGGCGTATTGGCGGCGCCAGGAAGGCCCGGTGCTAATGACCGCATTCGCATCGCTAACATCGGCGTGGGCGGCATGGGCATGGGCCATGTGCGCGACGATGCCGTGGCGCTTTGTGATGCCGATGCCAATCACTTAGCCAACGCCGCTAAAAAAGTCAAAGGCACGCCGTTTCTCACCGATGATTACCGGCGCATTCTCGACCGCGATGATGTAGACGCCGTGATGATCGCCACGCCCGACCACTGGCACGCTTTAATGACGGTTCACGCCTGTCAGGCCGGCAAAGATGTGTATTCGGAAAAGCCGACCTGCCGCACCATTCACGAAGGTTTGGCGATGGTGAATACAGCGCGGCGTTATGGCAGTGTGGTGCAAATCGGCGCGCAGGGTCGTTCGGGCGACGTAGGGCGGCGCGCCGCACAGTTCGTGCGCAATGGGCAGTTAGGGCGCGTGCCGCACGTTGAGGTCTGGCATGAAAACAATTACACCGGCGGCTCATGGAAAACTGAGCCTGTTCCGGCCAATTTGAATTGGGATATGTGGCTCGGCCCGGCGCAGTGGCGGCCTTATAATCCGAGCATTGTGCATTTCAACTTTCGCTGGATTATGGATTTTGGCGGCGGCTTTATCCGCGACCGGGGCAACCACGTTTTAAGCATGGTCAAATGGGCAACGGGCAGCGATGCGCAAGACCCGGTCAGCGTCGAAGCGACTGGCCAACGCTATTATCAATCACCGTGGGATGTTCCGGTAACAATGGATGTAAAATGGGAATTTAAAAATCCCGACTGGACTCTAACCTGGTCACAGCCCGGCACACGGCATCCCTTACCTTCTACAGGTCAACCCATTCCGTGGGGCGCCAAGTTTCATGGCGAGCGTGACAGCCTGATCTTCGCTGGCGGCGATGGTTATGGTGATACGGAAGCCAAAGCCAAGGTTTATGTGCCGCCGTCCAATGGTATTAACATTCCGCAAAGTCCCGGACACCGCGAAAACTGGCTTGATTGTATTCGCACCCGGCAGAAGCCGGTCATGGATGTGGAAATTGGCTATCAGGTCATCAAGCTGCCGATTTTAGGCAACATTGCTTATCAAGTTGGCCGCAAATTGTATTGGGATGCAGCCAAGCAAGAGTTTATTGGCGACGCTGAAGCCAATCGCTTCCTGCACGAACCTTATCGCGGCCCCTGGGCGCTGTAATTAAAGTGACTTATTGGCCCGGCGAGTAAATCCGCCGGGCCTCTTTCATGCACCTGCCGCGTGTTAGTTGGTTGTGCTGAATATTCAAGGGCCAGATGGATTTAGCGGGGGATTAGAACATTCTATTTCGCCCAGAGCCTTTGGTGTTAGCCACTTAACATGTCCGTCCAGAAAAGAATAATTAGCCCCCTCGAAATGCCACTTTAGCCCAATCTCCCTTCGCCCACAGGACGAGTCAATCGGGACGTAATTTGAGCTTTCGCTATTGTCTGACAGCAACCAAATTGTGGCCGCCTGGGGTAAATTCGATTCTTTGCGGCCAACCCAGACATAAGGCTTGACAGAGACGCGTTGATTCAGGCGTTCAAT
>DASWNL010000411.1:0-19194 GCA_036399215.1 Abditibacteriaceae bacterium | reverse complement strand
ACCCTCGAAATGCAGGACGGCAAAGTGACTGTCCGCTCCGGCAAGAGCGATTACATGATCCTTTCGCTACCTGCCGAGGATTTCCCGGTTGTGCCCGAAGTCAAGGACGGCACCGAACTGGACTTGCCGCAGGCAACGCTTAAACACATGTTGCGCATGACGACATTCGCAGCATCCAAAGAAGAAACGCGCTCGATTTTAATGGGCGTTTTGTTTGAAGCGCGCGGCAGCAATTTAACCCTCGTGGCAACCGATACACACCGGCTGGCCTGGAAAAGGGCGACACTGGCACAAGAGGTTGCCGTCCCCGTTTCGTTAATTGTGCCGGCCAAGCCTCTGGCGGAGATGGAACGCCTCCTGCGTGATAGCGCCGAAGATAGCGTGCATATCCGCTTTGGCGCCTCGCAGGTGCAGTTTGAAACGGCTGATGTAACGCTTGTCTCCCGCGTTTTGGATGGGCAGTTTCCAAACTACGAAAAAGTTATCCCGAAAAACACCGAGCGCACCATTTCATTTGAGCGCGCCGAACTTTTGGATGCCGTGCGCCGCGTTTACATCGTCGCCAAGCAGAACTCCGAAAAAGCTATTGTTGAAACCAAGGGCGATTTGCTGGAAATGACGGCAGAAAGCCAGGATGTAGGTCGCGCCTACGAGGAAGTGCCCATTACCATGAACGGTGGCGACATCAAAATCGCCTTCAACGCCCGCTATTTGATGGAAGTTTTGGGCATCGTAGACAGTGACCGCATCACTATTGAACTGTCAGGCGCTTTGAATCCGGGCTTGCTTAAAGCCAGCGGCGAAAACGGCAACTCCGATTTCCTCTACGTTGTCATGCCGATGGCCGTTTAGATTAATAATTAATTTCAAGCGGGGCTAACGCCCACTTCCAATCTGTCAATTATGATTGGAAGTGGGCGTTAGCCCCGCTCTGTTTTGTGCTGATGAAACTCTTTCGCTTGTTTTTGCTTTCACTACTGCTTTTCGCACCTTCAGGCGCGCAAGAAGTGGAAAACCCACCTGAAACGGCCCCGGTTATTATCGAAGAGCCGGTTGAAGAACCGATTTCTGAGCCGCCAAGCCCGCCCAAACCACTCGAACGAGTTGAAACCTTCGGCTATTCCGTCGAAAAGCGTCCGCTCATCGCGCATATTTTCGGTGATGGGCCGAACCGCACACTGATTATCGCCTGTGTGCATGGCAATGAATGGGCGACACCGGGCGTCGCGCGCTTGCTTCGTGAGCATTTATTGAAACACCCTGAAATTCTGCGAGGTCGGCAAGTTATCATTATTCCGGTTGTTAATCCTGATGGCTTGATTCGCAAAAGCCGCCGCAATGCACGCAATGTGGACATCAATCGTAACTACCCCGGCACCTGGCGGCGTCCGCGACGTGGCGAAGGCTTTGCGCCCGGCCCTTCGCCCGCTTCTGAACCCGAAACGCAGGCTATGATGCGATTCGTTGCCCAATATCCACCGAAAAAGATCGTCAGTATTCATCAGCCGCTTAACTGCATGGCGTATAGCGGCGCCCGCAGCAAGCCTTTAGCGCGTGAAATGCAAAAACACAATCGCTTTCGCATAGCCGAAGGCGTTGGCTATCCCACGCCCGGCGGTTTTGGCGGTTATTGCAATAACATTCTCAAAGTGCCGGTTGTCACGCTTGAATTGCCCTGGCAAAGCCCCGAAGCGGGCTGGAAAAAGCACGCTTCGGCCCTACTCGCTGCCATCCGTTTTGAAACTCGCCAATCCCAATGATTGTTCGCTCACTGCGTTTGCACAATTTTCGTAATTACGCCACGCAAGATGTGGAACTGCCCGGCGGTTTGGTGGCGCTGACAGGCGATAATGGGCAGGGAAAAACCAATTTGTTGGAAGCGCTTTGCGTTTTGGCAGCTACGAAATCGCCGCTTGTCGAGCGTGACCGCGAATTGATTCGCTGGGAGCAAAAAGAAGCGCGCATAACAGCCGAAGTCGAGCTAAATCGTCGTGAAGAACGGCGTGTTTTGGAATACGGCTGGCGTTTGGAAGGCGCAACTATTGCCCGCGAGTTGCGCGCTGGAGGCGTGCCGCAATCGGCTCTGGCGCAATGGCTGGGACAATTGCAGGTTGTGGCGTTTTTCCCTCACGATTTGTCGTTAATCACCGGCGAACCGGGCGAAAGACGGCGCTTTCTGAACCTGGAACTGGGCAAAACACGCCCGGCGCACTTTGCCGATGCGGCTAAATATCGCCGCGCTTTGCAACAACGTAATGCGCTTTTAAAAAGCATCGTCGACAGCCGTTATGGCCGCAAAGTGGCGCCTTTAGAGAATCCCGGCACGCTTGCCGAGTGGAACCGCCAAATCGTCACTTATGGCGCGCGCATCTTGGCCCAGCGTGCCCAATTTTTACAGGAGTTGGCGCCGCTTTTGGCCGAGGTTCATGCGCGACTTAGCGGACGCGATGAAGTTTTTACCGTTGAATACGCCGCTGGAGTGGCTACTAAAGCCGGTTATGACGCACAAAATGACGATAAATCGCACTCCGGCAACTGGACGCGCTGGTTTTCTTCGGCTCTGGAAAGCGATCATGCTGTGGACTTGCGGCGTGGCAGCACGCAAAGTGGCCCACACCGCGATGACCTGGTTTTCAAGCTCGGCGGCACCGATTTGCGTCGTTTCGGCTCGCAAGGACAGCAACGCTTAGCGGTTTTATCGCTAAAGATCGCCCTCGCCCACTGGGTGGCAGGGGCGACAGGTGAACCACCCATTTTGCTGCTCGACGATGCCCTTAGCGAACTGGATGAAACGCGGCGTAACCGGCTTTTGAACGAAGCAAAAGCGTTTCCCCAGTCGGTCTTAACGGCAACCGACGCGCGCTTTTTGCAAGATGTCACGGCTACAACCTTTCAAGTTGAAGCGGGGCGTATTTCGCCGCTCGCTGCTATTCTATAGGGAAAAATTGGGCACTTTTCCCTATAGTTTTCCCTTGTTAGGGAAAAGTCAGCCTGTATAACACGGTTTCTGAGTGATTTTGAGCTAAATAAGCGAAGATTTCTGGGCTTTGGACTTGACAATGGTTCGCAAACGCTCAAAGGTGATGGTATTGGAAGTCGGATAAAGGCAGATTTAAGTCGAAGATGGAAAACGTTCGTGGCATTGTCAACGAAATTTTAGATCAGCGCGGCTGGCGCGGGCCGGTTTTGGAGCGCATGGCTGTAGAATTATGGCCGGAAGTCGTCGGGGAGAACATCGCGCGCAACGCCATCGCCGAACGCTTCAAAAACGGCGTGCTTTACGTGCGCGTGCGCTCGCCGCAGTGGACGCATGAGCTGCATTTTCTTGAAGCGCGCCTGGTGACACGCTTAAATGGCCGCTTGCGCCAGCAAATCGTCCAAAAAATCCGCTGTTCCATCACTACGCCGCCCGGAATGCGGCAAAAACAGCTCAAACCCGACTGGGAAGACCCTTCTTTTCCCAAAGCTCCACCCCTACCACGCCAACTTAAAGTTTCAGAAAACGACGCCGCCGCCCAACATGCGCGCGAAATCGTCGCCAAAATCGAAGACCCCGAAATGCGCGCCGTCATGGAACGCCTTATCGCCACCACCATGCGCTCCAACGAAGCGAAAAATCAGGAAGACTCGGCGAAATAGTTAGGTCTATTTCTTGTTTTTGAATTCTTTAAGAGAACTACTAATCCCTTCTTGGCTGATGTGCCCAAAAACGAAAGGAAGATCGTCATAAATCTCACTGATTTCTGAGATTTCTTCAAACAAATCATCAAATATTTTCTGGCTTTCGTCGTCTTGAATGAAGACCAAATCTGGCCTCTGAATAGCAATCAGATTTTTTGCCTTTTCAAAGTCATCAACAACTTCCAATTCCCATTCGCCTTGCCACGATGACACGTATTCTTCGGCATTAGCTGCAACTATGAGGACTTTCATTTCTTGATCTCCAATTTCGCAATCAGTTGTAACAACGGCATAATTTACTTGCAAATTTTGCGCAACATTACTTTACATGCAGATTGATAAGAACGATCAAGTAAATTACAATACGCTTCTAACTTCCTGTTCCTCGGAGGAAAAGAAATGACGGAAAAAGAAAGGGAATATGCAGTGCTCAGTATGAGACAGGCATGGCATGACTTGGGTAAACCTGCTCGTGAAGACTTTAAGCGAATCTTGGCAGGAACAAAAACCATTCATCAAGTCAACAAACGGTGGCAGCCTCGAATTGCACTATTTACTAGGAATTTGGAAGAGTTCAACGGAAAAGAAAACGTAAAAGAGAGCTTTGAGGAAATCTTCCAAGCGGCTACATTACTTACAGCCTCAATCAAGGCTCATTCAGAGATTAACTAATATGCTCGATTTGAAATTCATCCGTAATAACGCGGATTTGATAAAAAATTGCCTTCAAAATAAGCACGTCGAAAATGGCGCGGCTCTGGTGGATGAAATCGCCGCTTTGGATGAAAAACGGCGCGCTTTGCTGTTTGAAGTGGAAGAATTAAAGCGCCAACGCAATGAAGTCTCGCAACAGGTAGCAAAACTGAAGAAGTCGGGCGAGAATGCCGATGAAATCATTGCACAAACCCGCACCCTGGGCGATGAAATCAAGCATTTGGACGCGCAAAGTGCCGAAACTGAAGCCACATTAAACGCGCGCCTCCTGGAAATTCCCAATATTCACCATCCTTCGGTGCCGCTGGGCGAAAGCGACGAAGATAACGTTGAAGTGGCAAAGTGGGGCGAGATTCCGCAGTTCGATTTTGAGCCGCAGCCGCACTATGAAATCGGCGAAAAATTAAAAATCATAGATTTCGAGCGTGGCGCGAAGATTAGCGGCTCGCGGTTTTATGTTTTACGCGGCGCGGGGGCGCGGCTCGAACGCGCTTTAATCGGGCTGATGTTGGATGTTCACACGCAGCGTCATGGCTATGAAGAAATCTTTCCGCCCTTCTTGGTGCGTTCGGAAAGCATGACGGGCACGGGGAACTTGCCCAAATTTGGCGAAGATTCGTATAATCTGCCCGCCGATGACCTGTGGCTGGTGCCAACAGCCGAGGTGCCGGTTACCAATCTGCATCGTGATGAAATCTTAGATTTCGCGCAGTTGCCCGTGAAATATGCAGCCTATACGGCCTGTTTTCGACGCGAAGCCGGCGCTGCCGGGCGCGACACGCGCGGTATTATTCGCGTGCATCAATTCAACAAAGTCGAGTTGGTGTGGTTTACCCAGCCGGAAAAGTCATACGAAGTTCTCGAACAACTGCGCGGCCACGCCGAAGCTATTTTGGAATTGCTCGATTTGCCTTATCGCACTGTTGAATTGTGCAGCGGCGACTTAGGTTTCAAGGGGGCCAAGGCTTATGACATGGAAGTGTGGTTTCCCAGCCAGAACACATATCGAGAAATTTCGAGCTGCACCAACTTCGAGGCGTTTCAAGCGCGCCGCGTAGGGGTGCGCTACCGACCTTTGGACGAAAACAACAAGCCGGGCAAGCCGGAATTCGTTCACACTTTGAATGGTTCAGGCCTGGCAGTGGGGCGCACTTTAGCGGCGATTCTGGAAAATGGGCAGAATCATGATGGAACGGTAACCATTCCCGCCGCGCTACGGCCTTATATGGGCGGTCTGGAAGTGATTGGATAAAGGGCGAATGAATTCGCAGCCAGAAAAAAATTGTCGGCCTGCGCCGACACCGAGTCAACCCCGTTGACGACTTTCTTTGGCTGTGAATTCATTCGCCCAAGGTCATGCGCCACGATAAAATCGAAATTTACATTCATTTGATCTGGACGACATGGGACAGAGAGCCGTTGATAACGCCTGCTTTGGAGCGCGATTTATTTCCCATCATGTGTGAAATCGCAGAAAGGCATGGGGCGAAAATGTTAGCTGTCAACGGCGTGCCGGATCATGTGCATTTGCTGATTAAATTCGCTTCGACAACGCGGTTATGCGATTTAGTAAAAGACCTCAAAGGCACTACCTCTCGCACGGTGAACGAGCGCGAAGTGCCGTTCAAATGGCGTCCTACTTATGCCGCGTTTTCCGTGAGCCGCTGGAACGTGCGCTCGCTTGCCAAATACATTGGCCATCAAAAAGAGCATCATCAGGCAGGCACAATCATTGATGTTTTTGAGTCGGATGGTGAGGACTTTGAAGACAGCGAATGAATTTGTGGCGAATGAATTCGCAGCCAAAGAAAATTGTCGGCCTGCGCCGACATCACGTCAGCGAAGGCTGACGATTCTTTCTGGCTGCGAATTTATTCGCCGCACTTGATATAATTCCTTTTGTCGTGCGATTGTAGTAAGCGCGCCCGTGACTTTGAAGGCACGGCGCGCTTTTAATTTTTAAGTCTGTTTTTTAGTTCGCTTTATGCCTTTTGTTCGTGCCGGACAACTTGCCCGCCCCACGCCGGTTTTGAATATTGAGATGCCGATTGGCCTGGTTGCGGAAAATCTGCGCGCCGCCGGTTGCGGCGCTTTACCTGTTTTGGATCGCCTGATTACCGGAGGCACCGAAGACGGCCCCGGCGGGCCGCAATGGAATCTTCAAGCACGCCAGGCGCGTGTGGTTGGCGTGGTGGATGAGCGCAATTTATCGCTTGCGGTCTTGCCGGTTTTGGAAGAACAAGAAATCACGCGGCGTGCCCTACCCATTCCTGTTGCTATTAACGGCCATGCGCCGGTTGAAAATAAAAGCCAGTCGCCGTTTTGGCCCGAAGCGCCACAAGAAGACGTTTCCCTTGGCGGTGTTGGTGCTGATGCTTCAGTAAATCAAGACGCCCCGCTCTTGCCGCCCTTAGCCGAACTAACCAGCCTGACAGCGCGTGATGTGATGCAGCGTGATTTTGGCATCGTGCCAAGTTTGTTTTCCCTGCATAATGCGCTGATTACGCTGGATCGTTATAACGCGGCGGCTTTGCCGGTTATTGACCCGGATGGCAGTTATCGGGGCATGGTTTCGCGTGCCGATATTGTAGCGGCCCTGGGGCGCAATGTGCGGCCTCCGGTTGTCGGCGGCATGGCAACGCCACTTGGCGTGTGGCTCACTACGGGCACCGTTACGGGCGGTGCGCCGCCTCTGGGACTGTATTTATCAGGCGCCTTGCTGGGCTTTTGCTTTTTAGCGTCGTATTTCGGCGTTTTATTAACTTTGACCGCTATCAATTCCGATTGGGCAGCGATGTTTGTGTCGGGGCGGTTGGGCGCTTCATCTTATGGAGGCTGGTTCAATTTGTTGAGCACAGCGGCTCAGGGCCTGGTGTTTTTGTTGGCGATGCGCGCGTTGCCTTTATCGGGCGTGCATGCGGCGGAGCATCAAACTGTGTGGGCTATTGAACGCGGCTTGCCGCTTACACCGGAAATCGTAGCGCAAATGCCGCGCGCCCATCCACGCTGCGGCACGAATTTGATGGCGCTCTCGGTTTTAATTACCATCATTTTTCAGCATTTGCCCACATTCGACCCTACGGTGATTTTACTCACGCTGATTTTTATTTATTTTTCATGGCGCAGCTTTGGTGAAATGCTGCAAAATTATTTTACGACCAAGCCGGCTACACCCAAGCAGATTGAAAGCGGCATTCGCGCCGGACGCGAAGTTTTGGAAAAATATCAAGACCAGCCGCATTTGCTGCCGCCTTTTGGTGTGCGCCTTTTGCGTTCAGGGCTGATTTATTCGGCGCTCGGCATGATGACGGTGATGGGTTTGTTTTGGGCGTTATCGAAAGTTGCGACGTGGGCAATGGAATTACGTTGAATTGCGAGTTGAACTTTACGCGCCGTTGGCTGAAAGAACAAATTATTACGGCCTGCAAGGCGAACAGTGCGACTTGCGACGAAAGATTAATTGAAGTTAAGCGGTCGCAAAGTGAAAAAGAAGTGCGTGAACGCGGCGAGTTTGCCAGTAATGCGCCGCTGGTTTTGAGCCGGATTTTACAAGTTGCACCTGGTGATTGCGCTGCTCTTTTGAAAGCGCATTTAACGCATTGGCCGGGCACAATAGACGAGGCGAAAGGGTTTTTAAATTTCCGCATGGATCAAAGCGCAACAAAATCAATCGTAGCGCACGCGGCGCAGCAAGGCGCGCGTTTTGGCGTGGGTAACTCTCTGGCCGGGCAGCGCATCAATGTTGAATTCGTATCCAGTGAGCCGAATAGTTTGTTGACTCTCACTTCGGCTCGCCATGCCATCTGTGGCGAAGCGCTCTGCCGTCTCTTTGAATTTCAGGGCGCCGATGTGACGCGCGAATTCTTTCTCAACGATGTGCAGACTTCATCTAAATTGCGCCTTTTGGGTGAAAGCGTCGGCGCGTTCTATGAAGCGCATTTTCACTCTGTTGAAAACTTGCCCGAAGGCATTTTGCAAGATGATTTCGTGCGCGGCGTGGCCCGTGATTTAGCGACCCGCGATGGCAATCGGCATTTGCTTGAGCCTGAAGCTGAACGCAATTTATTCTTCTCACAGGAAGCTGCCGGCGCTGCTATTCGCGCACAAAAAGAAGAGTTGCAAAAGCTCGGCGTGCGTTTTGATTTATGGGTTTCGGAAACTAATCTTCACGATGACAGCATTGTGCATGGCGCCATCGAAAAATTGCGGCAAACAGGTCATGTTTACGAACGCGATGGCGCGCTCTGGCTGGCAACCTCGCAATTCGGCGATGAAGCAGATCATCCCTTGGTTCGTAACAACGGCCAGCCGACGTATTTGGCTTCTGATATTGCTTATCATAGCTGGAAATTTAATCGCGCCTTTGACGTTGTGCTCAATATTTGGAGTGGCGAACATCGTCCTTATGTGGCGCGCACGCACGCCGCGCTGAAGGCTTTTGGTTGCGATGTAAATAAGTTGGAAATCATTGTCTGTGAGGGCGCCCGCTTGCGTCTTGATGGCGAAACCATGACGGGCCGCGACGAGGCACCGTTAATCTGGCAAGATGCACAAAGTGAGGTCGAAGCCGAAAATCTCCGCCTGCATCTTTTGCTGGCCGATTGGGATAAGGTGGCGGCGATTGATGTCGAAGTCGCTTCGCGTGATGATGAAGGTAACCCGGCTTATGCTGCGCGTCTGGCACCTTCCCGGTTGGCGACGATGATTCGCCAAGTTGAAGCCCGAAATTCATCGCAAAATAGCGAATCAAGTGCTGAGTTTTCATCTGAAGAAGCCGAAGTAGCGCGCCTGGTGGCTTTGTGGCCTGATACAGTTGAAAACGCTGCCTTACAGCGCGCGCCGCAGCGTGTAGCACGATGGACAATTGAGTTTTCCGAAGCCGTGCGCCGTCTTTTGAGCGCCTCGCAAGCGGGCGAGGCTTCTGCGCAGCGTTTGGAACTATTACAAGGCGCACAAAATGCCGTTCAAAGCGCGTTGCACTTGTTGGGTATTGAAGTGAAAGAACAGTTTTAGAACAGCTTTGAGAATCTTTTAAGCTATGTCCGAAATCGTTTGCCTGGGAATTATTGTTGCCGATGTTATTGCGCGGCCTGTGGATGCTTATCCACAACGCGGCGAACTTTCGTTGTGCAGCGAAATGCGGCCTTCGATTGGCGGTTGCGCCGCGAATACCGGCATAGGACTGCAAAAATTAGGAATTCCAACGACCATTATCGGCAAAGTTGGGCGTGATGGCTTTGGCGATCTGACGCGCGGCATCTTGCAAGGGCATGGCGTGGATACAAGCGGCATCGTGCTGGATGGGGAAACCGCAACTTCAGCGACGATGGTTATGATCGCATCCGATGGCGAGCGTTCGTTTATTCACTACACCGGAGCCAACGCCGCATTTACTGCCGACGATGTCGATTGGAATTTAATACGCGGCGCGAAACTGTTGCATGTCGCCGGGCATTTTGTGATGCCCAAATTCGATGGTGCTCCGTGTGCCCAAGTCCTCAAAAAAGCGCGCGAAATGGGCCTTCAAACGGCTTTGGATACGGTCTGGGATGCTTCAGGCGCCTGGATGGAAAAATTACGTCCTGTTTTGCCCTATATTGATTACTTCGTGCCCAGTTTTCATGAAGCGCGGCAGTGCTTTCCTCATTTGCAAACACCGCAGGACGTGGCGCACGCTTTCCAAGATGAAGGCGTAGGTGTAGTGGCTTTGAAACAGGGTGAAGCAGGCTCTTATGTGCGCGATGCCCAAAGTGAGTGGCACTTGCCGGCTTATACTGTGCAAGCCGTAGATGCTACGGGTGCCGGCGATGCGTTTGCAGCGGGCTTTTTAGCGGGCGTGGCGCGCGGCTACGATCTGGAAACTTGTGGGCGTTTGGGCAATGCGACGGGCGCTTGTTGCGTAACACAAGTTGGAACCGTAGCGGGTATTCGCTCCTTAGACGAAACTTTGAAATTCATTGAGTCCGCATAAATCGCATGGAAAATAATCCCTTGACCGGCTTGCTTGGCCTGCTCATGATGTTGCAGTTGGCTGTTGTATTAATGATTTTGCTGGGGGGCCTTTACACGCTCTATTGCCTCAACCGCGCCGCGTCAGGTTTAGACCGTTTGGCTTCTGCCGTAGAAAGTTGGGTGGCTCAAGCGGCCAAAGCCCAGGCGCGAATCGAGGCATCAAAGTCTGCTCAACCGCTGCCACAAACTTCAGACCCAAATGCGGATTGGCTCCAACCTATCGAACTTCCTCATACAGTTCCCGCTTCTAATGAGCCGTCCGTAGCTGCAACCGCGAATCCATCAACCACAAATCCATTATCGGCGCGCTCAGACAGCGAAGGCGAGGTGCGAAGTGATTGAAGCCCAACGACATAGTGTGAAATTAGCGCCTTCAATGATCGCTTCGGATTGGGCGCAGCCTTTGGAAACAATCCGCGCCCTGACCGAGGCCGGTGTCGAATGGCTGCACTGGGATGCGATGGATGGGCATTTCGTGCCGAATTTAACGCTTGGCCCGATGTTTTTAGCAGCGCTTCGCCCGCACACCGATTTGCATTTCGACGCGCATTTGATGCTATCGAATCCCGGCGATTATCTGGAGGCTTTTATCGAAGCAGGCGCCAATAGCATCAGTATTCATGTCGAAGCCGGTGCCCATTTGCATCGTTCTATTGGGCGCATTAAAGAATTGGGAGCAATGGCAGGTGCGGTTTTAAATCCGGGCACGCCAATTTCGGCTCTGGATGTAGTTTTGCCCGAATTAGATTACGTTTTGGTGATGAGTGTCAATCCTGGCTTTTCGGGCCAGAAGTTTTTGCCTTTGGCAATAGACAAAATCGCGGCTTTGAACCAGAAACGCCAGGAATTGGGCCTTGAGTTTTTGATTCAAGTGGATGGCGGCATTGCCCCGGCCACAGCTCCCCTTGTAGTGCGTGCCGGAGCCGATGTTTTGGTGTGTGGCTCCAACATTTTTAGCAGCGGCACACCGCAAGAGAATGTGCGCGTCTTACGCAAGGCGATTGACAAAACCTGGCTGGAAATTGTTTGAAAACCGTAGAGCCACTGTGGAAACGCTAAATAAAGCAACAGCAAGCGAAAATAATCATGCCAATGGCCATGTCAACGGCCACGCCAATGGCTCTCCTCGCGGCGGCAGCGGTAGTGCCGGCTTGTGGCTGCAACCGCGTGGCTTGCGTAAGATTCGTTGTCCACACTGCGAAGTTGTTAATCTGGAAAAGTTTGTCACCTTTCCGCATTGCGCGGGTTGTGGCGCGCTTTTGCATAAAGAAACCGCACCGCGTCGGAACTTGACAGCCTGGCGCCGTCCCTTAGGGCCGATATTATGGGCGAGTGTGATTTGCCTGGCGGCTGCCGGTATCGTAGGCGGCTCCATGATGCTGCGTCGTCCGGTGGCGATTGACCAACCACTGGTTCTCTATGGCCAGACTGTGCGCCGCTTGCCTGTAGGAGGCGCGCTGCAATTATCGCTAACTGTGGATACCATTGGCAGTTCAACGCGCGAAACCAACATACTGCGAGAAGTCACCATCCGTTTAGATGAAGATTTTCTGAATAGCTTTGCTCTGGTATCAATAAAGCCTGCGGCACGCTTACGCACTCGTTCGGGTAGCGGGCATTACTTTTTATTTGAACAAGTGCCGCGCGAAACACAATTCACATTTAACTTCAAAGCCTTACGTGCCGGGCGTCATAAGTTGCAGGCACAAGTCAATGCCACAGCCCACGTGCCGACAGATTACACAGCCACCATCTCCGTCACTCCCAAAACAGTATCAAAACGATAAAATGGAATAATGAAAGCAAAAAGCTAAAGGAGAAATTTTCATGGCTTCTAACAAAATGGAAGACCGCGCGTTGGCAAAAGCCTGCCGCTCTGCCCTGGCCAAGACCAGCCTGGATGTTTCGCAAATGGAAATCTACTGTTCTGATGGCAATATCGAACTAACAGGCAAAGTCAAAATTCCGCGAGGCCATCCTGGTGGCATGGACATGAAAAAAGAGATGCAGGCGCTGAAAAATCATATGCGCCTGATTCGCGGCGTGCGCGAGGTTTATGATACGCGCGTCATATTGATGCAGTAAAGAGCACGGGTAAGCGTTTTATACGATGAGAGGCAATCATCAACGACCGTCCTACACGGCAATCAACGCAGAGTGCGGACACGTTCGACGAACTGACCGGGGCCAAACGGCTTAACCAGCATATCTTCACAACCGACGCTTTTTGCCATACGCCGCGCTAAGGGTGTGCTGAAATCTGACATAATCAGCAAAGGCACGTTTTTGCCGTTTTTTTGCTCGCGGATTTGATGTGCCAGAGTAATGCCGTCTTCATCATCAAGACTGGCATCCACGATGATGCCGTCGAATTTTTCGTCATTGACGTGTTTCAGAGCTTCCTGCGCGTTTTTGGCGCCCACAGCCTCTATTGCTACTTCTTCCAAAGATATAATGAGAAACTGCAACAACTCTTCGTTGTTGTCCACCACAAGAACTTTCATAGCTTTGAGTAGTTGGCCCTGGCGCGCTTAGTCTTAACCCTTAGTCCTAACACTTAACGGTGCCATACGCTTTCATCAGAAGATTTAACAGACTGTTTAACAATTCTGTCGAGTCAGTGTGACGTGTAACAGCAGGTAATGCTTCTTAATTTTTCACAATGAGTTGCCGAGTTTCGATAATTTTAGTGTGAATTACTCGTAATCGGCTTCTTCGAGGGGTTCAAACTGTTTTCCAGCCTGCGGCGCCTTGTGTTCACTGCTTCGTTTCGACCTGTCGTTGTTTTGTTTCTCAGGGCGAGGAGCATTCAAAGACAAAGAATGCGCCGCGTTGTTGGAAACAGCAGCAGTTTTCGGTGCGCCATTGGCAAAGCCCTGATCGCCAGCTCCCCTGGATGACTCATTTTTTTCAGCATTCTCTCGTAAGGCAATTGGGGAACTGGCTGGTTTATGGGCTTTGGATGTCGGAGTGGATGCTATCGAATTCGTTGCAACATCAACTCCATTGGAAACGGTCGTATTTTGGGATTGGCCTTGGGGTTGGCTTTGAGCTTGGCCCATAGCACCGACGCAACGCGCGCAAATGGCGGCGCCGGGAAAACCGGGAATTGGTCGCAGGGGTGAGTCTGCGCTATCTGCTTGGTGGCAAAACGAGCACTGACTGGCCCGGCGTTTTTCGTTTTCAATTTGTCGGCGCACCCACACACCAGCACAGGCAATAAAAAGCGCGGCCACGGAACAAAGCACCACGTTTTGCCATTGCCGCTCAATCCATTGCATTTCAACGCTATACCACACTGCCGCAAGCGATAATAACAATCCGGCCAACAGTGTCAGGCCGCGCAAGGCGATTAACTGCAAGCGATCAGTGAAGTTTTCAATGGCGCGTAGCGTTAGCGGCCAGGTGTTAGCCGAATCGGCCACGGCACTGATGTCTAAGGGCGTAGAGATAACGGCTTCAACGACCGGCGTTGTGCCGGCGGCTTCACGCGCTTCTTCGCGCGCTTCTTCTTCGTCCTGTTGAACAAAGTCGGCGATTTTCAAGAACGCTGCGGCAACGTAGGAGGAAACGCTTTCCAAATCGCTACGCTGCTCGGCCTGGCGCACAAGTGATACCATGAACGGCGAAAACACATCCGAAGCGCGCGCCATCGCTTCCGCGATGCTGGCGCCCATTTTCAGATCGCGGTCGAACTGATGGTAAATTTGCAGCAATCGCTCGTTCTCGGTTTGCGCGCGGAGCACTTGCGTAATGCGCAGAATATCTACGCCCGCTTCCATCATATTGCCGATGTGCCGGCAGATGGTGATAATCTCGCGCCGTTCAACCATAACAACAATTTTGAATTTTGAATTTTAAATTTTAAATTGAATTTCTAACTCACAATTCAAAATTTAAAATTCAAAATTGCTTTACTTGGCTCGTTCGAGGTATTGGCCGCTGCGCGTGTCCACACGGATGACTTCGCCTTCGTTGACGAAAAGCGGCACAGTCACAACGGCGCCTGTTTCCAAAGTGGCGGGTTTGGAACCACCCTGGGCTGTATCACCACGCAAACCAGGGTCGGTCTGCACGATTTTGAACTCCAGTGTCTGTGGTGGTTCGACACCTAAAACGGTGTCTTTCCAGGTGGTGAGTTGCACGGGCGTGTTGTCTTTGAGGAATTTGGCGACTTCGCCAATCTGAGAGCCTTCGAGCGTCATTTGCTCGAAGTCTTCCATATCCATAAAAACAAAATCGCTGCCGTCGCGGTAAAGAAACTCGACGGTGCGCCGTTCGACGTTAGCTGCTTCCATGCTTTCGCCCGCGCGCCAGGTTTTCTCAATGGTAGCGCCGTTCATCAGGTTCTTCAAGCGCGAGCGCACAAAGGCGCCCCCCTTGCCTGGTTTGACGTGTTGAAACTCTTCGATGCGGTAGACCTTTCCTTCGTATTCGATGGTCAGGCCTGTTTTAAAATCGGCGGTGGAAATCGCCATGAAAAACTCCTTGGGATGATAAAATTGGGGTTGGTTTTGGCCCTTAATACTCTAAGAAATCAAAGCCGGGCACGCCTCAAAGCATAGCGTAGAAAGCCTTTAGCGTCAAAGCGCGAAGTGAGGGCAAAACCATGATGTAACAACGTGAAAACCTGACAAAAGCCACCCTAAAACCTGCTTGAAGAACCCAAAATGACCGGCACTTCAGCGGCACTTCATTTGCTGTCCCATTTCCAATCGAGAAGCAAGAGGTGAAATAAAAGTCGCATCCGACCGGGAGGTTTATTATGTGGGGCCGGAAATCAACGAGCGAAAAAGCCGGAATCGAAGCCGAAAATATCAAGAATCAAGCAGAAGCAAGCGCCAGAGAAGCCGCCGAAAATGCCCGCGACCGTTATGATGAGACTCAGTCTCAATTGCATGATTGGAAGGAAAGCGTCACCGAAGCCGCAACACATGCCTGGGATGTATTAGCGCACAAAGCCGCCGACCTGGCGGGTGAATTGGCCCAGCGCGCGGGGGAAAGCGCCCATCATGTCAGCGAAGCTGCCCGTGCCCATGCCGAAGCCACCGGCGATGTCGCACATAAAAAATGGGATGTGGTTTCGCATCGCGCCGCTGATGCCGCGCAGAGCGCGCAAAGCGTAGCACGCGATAAAGCCGAAAAGGCCCAACGCGCCGCCAATCGGGCACAAACGGCGGCCCAAATCGCGGCTGCCAGCGTTGCTGCCCATGCGCCTGATGCCGTTCACCACGCCAAACAAAATGCTTTGCGGCGCGGGGGTGAACTGGGTGTGAAACTGGGTAGCGCTCTGATTGATAAATCAGCGCCTTATGCGCCACACGCCGTTAAAAAGGCCAAAGAACCCGATTGGTCGAGCAAGTTGTTATGGATTGGTGCCGGTGTTTTTGCGGGCGCCGTCGTGGCCCTTTTGCTTTCGCCCAATAGTGGCCGCCGCAATCGCGCTTTAATCAAAGACAAATTGAGTCACGCCGGGCATGAAGCCGGTGACCTCAAAGATGCCGCCCTGAAAAAAGCCGAGCATTTGAGCAATCGCGCTTCTGGCCTGGCGCACGATTTAAAAGACCGCACTAAAGGCAATGGCAGCGATGCCGAAAACACCGACGAAACCGGCGCTTAAAAAATAATCGACCAAAACGCCCGCCTCAAAATTGAGGCGGGCGTTTTGGTTGATGAACTATTGAAACAATTGCAAGCTCTTTCTTATTCATGCAAAGTGAAAATCCCAAAAAATGTCGCATTCCCTGGAATAGGGTTGTTAGCTGGGGTTTATTCGGTCTATGGTGTTTACCGACTCTATCAACAGTTACTTTTTCGATGTTTTATAATGCCTGCCTTCATCGCGGCTTGGTTAATTCGATGTTGTTCCATGTTGCTGACGAAGGAGCACGGATAGGTCAGGCTATTTTTATAATTTTTCATGCACCTCTTGGTTTTCTACTTGGAGCATTAGGTGGCTATTGCTGGGGTGTAGCGAAAGATGGTTTCACGCAACGCGCTTATCTTGTTAGCCATTGGTGTGCTTTTCTCATAGCCAATGGCTGCTTGGCTTTTTACGGTTTGAACGTTTATAACGCACAAAGAGGCTGGATTCTATTTGCTTTTCTATGGGGATTTCCGTTGATCGGCGCAGTTGTTCTATTTAGCCTCAGTTATAAATTCGACAGGGATACAGCCCCCTTTGTGAATCACCCAAATAAATTTTCTGCTGCTTGCGCCGGGTCTTTGGCACCGGTAATGGGCCGGCCTACGACGAGCCACGATGAACCAGCGATAATAGCTTCATTAGGCGTCATGACTCGTTTTTGATCTCCAGTTGCGCTGCCTTGCGGGCGCACGCCCGGTGTCACTAAAACAAAGTCGTTGCCACACTCGGCGCGCACCGCGCTAATCTCTTGCGGTGAGCAAACCACACCATCCAAACCGGCTTCGCGCGCTAATCGTGCTAAACGTCGCACCGCATCGCGTGGAAAATCATCAATACCCAGTTCGCGCAAACTGGCAGCATCCTGCGAAGTGAGAATTGTCACGCCGATAACCTGCACTTTTTCATTGACTTCGCGCGCCGCTTGCACGGCGGCCTGCATCATGGAGCGTCCACCTAAACAATGCACATTGAACATCATGACACCTAATTTGGCCGCCGCGCGCGAACAACCGGCGACAGTATTAGGAATATCGTGGAATTTAAGGTCTAAAAACACTTCCGGCGCGCCGATTTCTTCAACGATGCGCGGCCCTTCGGATGTAAATAGTTCCAACCCGATTTTATAGCCGCCAACGTGCGGCGCCACTTGTTTCGCTAAAGTCTTCGCGTCTTGCGTTGTCGGCACATCCAGCGCCACAAAAACACGTTTGTGATTCGATTGATTTTGTGATTCGGTCATAATTATTGGCTTCTTATAGCAAAGGCCATTGTAGCAAAGCCTATAGGAATTTAGTTGGAGAATATGTTAATTCTGTATTTCCGTTTGGCACTGTTCTTCCGTCTTTGCAACACCACCGCACTTTATCCGGTCTAAACCGCCTGACTTAAACGGAAAGGTTGACGTTTCATGCGACAAACAAAAATCGTTTCATTGCTTTTGCTTTTTACTACCGCGCTACCTGTTTTGGCGGACACACCGGACGAGCAATATAAATACGCCAGTGAACTTTACGCCGGCAAATTGTATAGTCTCGCGTCACAAAGCCTGAAAAAGTTTCTGGATGCCAATCCGGCGCATCCGCAGGCTAGGATTGCCGCTTATCAATACGCAGCGGCAATTTATCGCACCGACAAAAACAATCAAGGGCCGGATTATGCGGCTGCCGCTGCCGCTTACGAAAGCGCGCTGCAAAAATATGCCGATGCGCCGGCCAATATCGTCAATGCGGCGCGTTTTGAACTGGGCGAAGCTTACTTTTTTCAAGACAAGCCCGATAAGGCCATCGCACCGCTTGTTGAGTTCTTGAAAGCTCCCGGCGCCGGTCAGGATGCGACCGATAAAGCGGCCTGGGCCAACTATTACATCGGTAAAGGGCGCCAGGAGTTAAAAGATTTTAAAGGCGCCAAAAGTGTTTTCGAGCGCATTCGTGACAACTATGCCGATAGCGATCCGCCCGCTTCCGATGCCTTAATGGAACTGGGCATTATGGCCCTGGATGAAAACAAGCCCGCCGAAGCAGTCACATCCTTTCAAGGTGTCATTAACAAATACGGCAAATCCGACGCTGCCTCCGAAGCGCGCGTGCGTTTGGCCGATGCCTTAGCGGCTGCCGGCAAACCCGACGAAGCGCGCGCGGCTTACAAAGCAGCGTTAGCCGATCCCAAAGCCTCCAGCTTTAAAGCTGACTTGCTTTTAGGTCAGGCTGGAGTAGATTTCGCTCAGAAAAACTGGGCCGAAGCCGCCCAGGGTTACACGCAAGTTTTAGGTGCCTTGAAAGCCGATGACAAACGCCGCAACACCATTCAATTGCGCCTGGGCAACAGCCATTATAACGCCAAAAATTATGATGCCGCCGTCGCCGCTTATGCGCCGGTTACAGGCAGCAAAGACGCGGCATTAGGCGCCAATGCGCTTTACTTCACAGCCGCTTCACAGTTCGCGCAAAGGAAGTTCAGCGAAGCCGCCAACAACTATGGCAAGGTCGTGGAGAATTTCCCTACCAGCGACTTGGCACCTAAAGCGGCGCTACGCATGGGCGATGCCTGGGAGCAGGCCAAAAACCCGGTCAAAGCCGCCGAAGCCTATAAAATCGTCCTCACAAAATACGAAAAATCCGAGCCGGCCAAAGATGCGCAGGCCGCTTTAGCCGATTTAGCGGGCAGTGCCGGCAGCGCCATCGAAAGCGTCATTCGCGATTTACCGGGCACAATCATCGGTGGCGCCAAATTGCAGTTGGCGCAGGCTGCTTTTGATAAAGAAGAGTGGACAAAAGCCGCTCAACTGGCTCAAGGCGTGGCCGATGCCAAGCCCGATGATGCTACCCGTGAAGGCGCTTTAAACCTTGTGGCGCGGGCCAAGTTAAGCGCTAAAGACGCGGGCGCTGCCGAAGCCTTCCGTAAGCAAATTACGGCTTTCCCCAAAGGCAAACTATTGGGCGAAGCCAAACTGGGCCTGGCCTGGGCCTTGGAAGATGCTGAAAAATGGGTCGATGCCGAAAGTGCGGCGCGCGATGCTGTAGCCGCTCTAAATGGCGACCTCAAAGACAACGCGCAACTGACCTTGGCGCGTGTTCAATATTATGGCGGCAAGAACAAAGAAGCCGCGACTTCGTTTGCCGCCGTAGAAAACGCAACCGATA
>DASWNL010000410.1:0-4128 GCA_036399215.1 Abditibacteriaceae bacterium | reverse complement strand
GGTCTCGATTTAGCGCACCAACACCAGCCGGATTTGATTCTTCTGGACTTGAACCTGCCGGACCTATCCGGCGCTGAGGTTTTCGCTCGTCTGCAACAGGAGGAAGCGACCAAGAATATACCTGTTATTGTTTTGAGTGCTGATGCAACCCCAACACAAAAAGAGCGTTTGCTCCTCGCTGGTGTTCGGGCCTACTTGGCCAAGCCGCTCAATGTTCGGGAGTTCCTTGAGACCATTGATGCACACTTAGGGTGAGGTGCCTAAGCACCTCATGCGGTCATGGGGTATATGTGACGGGGCGAACTGCCAACGGCGTAGAAGGCATTTTCTCTTTTTCGTTCGTGAAAGGCGTTGCAAGATTAAATGATTTTCGGTAACATCTTTGGGGCGTCGGAAAGGGCAGAGAGCGTCTTTTCTGACGGTTCAAGAGTTGTTTACAGTGCCGTAAACCTGCAAGGCCCTTATTCTATAAGGGTTTTGAGAAAAAAGTTAAATTATGTGCCCGTAGCTCAGCTGGATAGAGCGTCTGACTACGGATCAGAAGGTCGGAGGTTCGAATCCTTCCGGGCACATTTTCTAAAGGATGAGGGCGGAAGGATGAAGGATGAATGAGGTTTTTCATCTTTCATCCTTCCGCCTTCATCCTTTGTGATGCGCCCGTAGCTCAGGGGATAGAGCGTCTGCCTCCGGAGCAGAAGGTCGCACGTTCGAATCGTGCCGGGCGTAGTTTTAGAGGGATGAAGGCGGAGGAATGAGGGATGAAAAGTCACACTCTTGTTTTCATCCCTCATCCTTCCGCCTTCATCCTTGGTTTTCGCCTCTGTAGCACAACGGATAGTGCAGACCTCTCCTAAGGGTAAGATCGGGGTTCGATTCCCTGCGGGGGCATTTTAATTGACAATTGCGGATTGACGATTGACGAGTGCGAAGCGTAATTAAACTGCGCTTCGCATTTTGTTTTTCCCACTATGCAACTTAACGATGAATTTTGGATGCGCCAGGCCATAGTCCAGGCGCAGAAGTGCATGGTTCAAACTCGTCAATTGTCAATCGTCAATCCTCCATCAGAAGATGTCCCCATTGGCGCCCTTTGTATCTATGAAAACCGCATAATAGGGTGTGGTCACAATCGCCGTGAAGCGAACAACGACCCTACGGCACATGCCGAAATTATCGCGTTGCGCGAAGCCGCGCACGCGCTGGGACAATGGCGCCTCACAGGCGTAACGCTCTATGTCACGCTCGAACCGTGCCCGATGTGCGCCGGTGCTATCTGGCTTTCGCGTATAGAACGCCTGGTTTTTGGCGCCTGGGAGCTAAAAAGCGGCGCCTGCGGCTCGATTTTCGATATACCCCGCGACCCGCGCCTTAATCATCGCCCGCAAGTTAAAGGTGGCGTCCTTGAAAAAGAGTGTGCGGCCCTGTTGGAAGAGTTCTTCGCGTTGCGGCGCCTGTAAAAATTCCACTTCACTGTCAAACTGTGCTTTATGTTGTGTTTCATGCGAAAAATAGGTTTTGTTTTTGTAGTGTTCTTGTTAAGCGCCTCTGCTTTGGCCCAGGATGCCACGCCCGGCATTTGGAACAAACGCGTTTTAACGGACGGCAGTGGAAAATTGCCTGCGGGTTTGCCGTATCGCTTGTGGGTGCCGGAAGGTTACGATGCGACGAAGCAATACCCTTTGATTGTTTATTTGCATGGCGCGGGCGAGCGCGGCGTGGATAACGAAAAGCACATCGCCAAAAACGGCGCACCCCAACTTGTCAATGAATTGCAACGAAAGCAAGCCTGTTTTGTTCTTGCTCCGCAGGTGCCGGATGGCAAGCGCTGGGTCGAAGTGAATTGGGGTGAAAAAGAACCGCACCAGATGCCCGCCGAGCCATCCGATTCGATGCGACTCTTGTTGAAACTATTGGATGAGTTGCCAAAAGAGTTTTCTCTCGACCCCAAACGCTATTATTTAACCGGTATTTCAATGGGTGGTTTTGGCACCTGGGAATTGCTGGTGCGTCGCCCGCAAATCTTTGCGGCAGCGATCCCGATTTGCGGTGGCGCCGACAATAATACAGCACCGCAAATTAAACATGTTCCCATCTGGACGTTTCATGGCGATGCCGATACCGTAGTCTGGCCCCAACGCACGCGCGGCATGGTGGCGGCGCTGCAAGCTCTCGGTGCGCCGGTTAAATACACTGAATATCCTGGTATCGGGCATAACAGTTGGGATAAGGCCTATAGCGAGCCGGGCTTATTCGATTGGCTTCTGGCACAACAGAAAAATTGAAACAGAACATCATGCAAGCAACATCACTTTTTACCGATGAACAGTTAAAACAGTTCGATAAGCAAGGATTTTGCGTGCTTGAGCGTGTCATTCCTGAGCATTATTTGCAGATGCTCCGTGAGGAAGGCGACCGTTTGGTAGCTGAAGAAGATGCCAAAGCCGATGCCGAAGGCCGTCCCCGCACCACCAAGCACTTCTTTTCCATCTGGAATCGCAGCGCCTTGTGCCGCGAATGGATGTTTAGTGACATAATGGCCGAAGTAACGCGCACTTTGTTGGGCGATACGGTTTATCTGGTTTTTGAGCAATACGTCATCAAAGCGGCGGAAAAGGGCGGCACCTTCGCCTGGCATCAGGATTCGGGTTATGTTCCCACACCGCACAAGCCCTATCTCACCTGTTGGTGCGCTCTGGATGATGTGACCATTGAAAACGGCACGATTTATGTCTTGCCTTACGAACGCGCCGGCACCCGTGACAAAGTCGAGCACTGGAAACACGAAACCGAATGGGATTTGATCGGCTACGATGGTGATGATCCGGGCGAGCCTGTTATTTGTCCGGCGGGCAGCATCGTCTGCTTTACCAGCACGGTTTTTCATCGTAGCGGCGCCAATACAACCTCGAAGCCGCGTCGCGTTTTTCTGCCGCAATATGGCGCGGAACCGCTATTGAATGAAGATGGCACGCCGTTTTATCTCAGCGAACCTTTTATCGTGGAAGGGCAGCGCGTGCGCTTGCGTTAACGCAAGCGCCAGTAGGCGCCGCCGTTGAACTTATTCCATTTTCTGCTGTCTCCCTTTTGCTGTGAGTCGCAAAAACCGTTTTTCTCTTTTGTTAGTTCTGTCCGTGTTCTTGCACGCGGCTCTGGTGAGCGCATTATGGCGCTATGCACCGCCTGTCTCGCGCGCCGAAACGCTGCTCGAAGTCACGCTGTCGCGCTCATTGCCCCGCGCCACGCCGAAACCGGCAAAGCGTCCTCGCCGCGTAGCCCGTCGCGTAGCCCGTCGCGTTACGCAGCGTAAACCGCGTTCGACTGTTAAGCAGATCACTCCTCAACGAAAGCCTTTGCCGGCTTCGACTCCGTTACCGATTAAATTGGCTTTGGTGCCGGAACCAACGCGCGTTGCAACCCCGACCGCCGCACCGATGGCAGTGCCGACGCCACTCCCAACCCCGATTCCAACTCCGGTGCCGACGCCGCAACCGACGGCACGTCCCACGCCGCCGCCCCTGGCCAACCCGGCGCCACCGCAGCCGGAAAAGCAAAACGAAGCGCCAACCAACGATGCAGCGCTTCTGGCAAGAAATCCGGCTTTAGCACCACTGAAAGATGCCGAGGAAATTCCTGATCCGCTTCTGCCGCCGTTGGCGCCGGATAACCCGGACAAACCTATCGCTCCTGTTTCGCCTGGTGAAGGCACAGGACAGGGCACCGGCGACGGGTCAGGCAAAGGCTCCGGGCAGGGTAGCGGCGAAGGCTCAGGCGAAGGTTCAGGACAGGGCAGCGGGCGCGGTGCCGGTCAGGGAAGTGGAACAGGTAGTGGACAGGGTGCCGGGCAAGGCAATGGTCAGGGCGATAATAAAGGCGATGGCAAAGGCTCTGAAGTTGGTCAGGGAAAAGGCGATAGCGCCGGAGATAATCAAGGCACTGGCAAGGGTCAAGAAGATGGCAATGGTCAGGGCAAAGCTGAACTTGATAATAAGGCCGATGGCAATGATAAAGGTGATGGACTCACTGTAGGCGACGGTAACAACGCCAAAGGAGCTGGCGATGGTGGCTCAAAGGGTAGTTCAGGTAATTCTGGTGGCGGTGGCGGAGGGGGCGGCGGAGGTTCAGGGCAAG
>DASWNL010000409.1:0-3045 GCA_036399215.1 Abditibacteriaceae bacterium | reverse complement strand
TCGAGCGCGCCCAGAGCCGCATATTGGGAAATCACCGGAGGGCAAATCAGCAAGGTGTCTTGAATCTTTTGCACATCGGCAAATAACTGCTTCGGCACCACCATGTAACCAATGCGCCAACTGGCAAAACCATAGGCTTTGGACAGCGAAAATAAAGAAATTGTATGCCGCGCTGCACTTTCAACAGACCCAGGCGAAAAATGCTCCCTTCCATCATAAGTGAAGTATTCATAAGCCTCATCACTAATGTGAAAAATGCCCGCTTTACGGCAGATTTCATTGACTTCGCGCAGCGTTTCTTCAGAATAAACCGCGCCCGTAGGATTGTTGGGAGAAATCGTTACAACGGCACGCGTTTTTGGGGTGATCGCGGCGCGAATCGCTTCGGGTTGCAGTTGATAATTAGCATCGGTATCTACACAGACCACGCGGCAATTGGCAAGCGCAATCGCCATTTCATGATTGAAATAAAAGGGACGCGGCAAGATGATTTCGTCACCGGCATCGGCGATGGCTAAGAGCGCGTTGTTAAAGGCCATATTCGACCCGGCGGTCACAATAAGGGCGCTATTCTCCAGTGAAATTTTGTTTTCTTGGCGCAGTTTCGTTTCGAGTTTTTCGCGTAACGCTTCGATGCCGTGAACCGGCTGGTATTTGTGGTTTTCGGGATTACTGAAAAAGCGCGCAATTTCATCTTGCACTTGTGGCGGCGGGCCGTAACTCACCACACCCTGGCCTAAAGAAATAGTGCCCGGATGACGGCGTATCATCTCGGCTACCACAGGAATGATAGGCGATTGCACCGCTTGCAAACGATGCGTGAGCGAAACTTTCAGAGAAGCGTTCAAGGCGTTTCAATAGT
Source organism: Abditibacteriaceae bacterium (assembly GCA_036399215.1). Lineage (GTDB taxonomy): Bacteria > Armatimonadota > Abditibacteriia > Abditibacteriales > Abditibacteriaceae > DASWNL01. The sequence continues at coordinate 2,183 of DASWNL010000409.1, read as the reverse complement.
TGTGCAAAGCTGAACGGCGGCGCGCAGGCCGAGTTCATAAGAGAGCGGGCCAAAACCGAAAATGCTACCGGCGCATACTTCGGAGATCACACTTTTGTGCCGCCACTCTTCGCGGGCCGCCGTGTTGGATAAATGCACTTCCACAACCGGAATGGAAATCCCTGCAATAGCATCGCGCAAGGCATACGAATAATGCGTTAATGCGCCGGCATTTAACACAATGGCATCATCCTGCGAGGAATGCAAAGTATCCAGCAAAACGCCTTCATGATTGCTTTGCTGCGCTGCCAGATTAACACCCAACTCTGCGGCTAATTTTTGTAATTGCGCGTTGATTGTTTCCAGTGAGGCATGACCATAAATGCCCGGCTCGCGTGTGCCGAGCAGGTTTAGATTCGGGCCATGCAAAACCAAAATTGAAATCATTGTTTCCCCTTCATGCGCTGCTTCAAACTGTTCACCTGTGCTTCCAGTTCTTGCGCTAAGTTTTCTTGCCGCTCAAAATTTTCCAGCGTGCCGCTTTCGCGCGCAATATCACGGTTGCGCGTCGCATTGGCCTTCCACACAGCTAAAACAGCTTCGGCTTTTTCGATCAACTTTTGCGCTTTGGTTTTGTCTTTTTTCGCTAAAGCGCGCTCAGCCAATTTGACGAAGGCTTTAACAAAATCGAAGTTCACTATCTCGGCAATCGCCGGATACTTGCCATAAGGCGCATCATAAAGCGCCGCGACATATTCGTAATCCTGCCAGCCGCGCTGTTTTGATTTTTCATCCAATGACAACAAATAATCGGCGCGCGTCAGGCGTGTTCTTGTGTCGTTAGGATCAAGTTCAACGGCTCGATCATAGATGCCAGTTGCTTCAATATCCCCTTTCGATGCTTCGACAAGAGTCAAATGATGCGCGGCTTTGGTCGGTTGCAATTCAAGCGCACGTGATAAGTAAGAACCTGAGATAGGAGTCAATGGTTTGATGCTTTCTAAAATGCGCCCCGCATTATGCCACACCCGCGCATTATAAGGGTCAGTTTCTGTCGCTTGAATCGCTTGTTGTTCTGCGACTTGTGACAAACCCTTGCCTAAAGATTCACGCGATTGCGCAGCTAAACCTTCGGCTTCCACGACACGCGAATGGCCCATTGCGAACAAGCCAAAAAGCAGAGAAGCCAGTAGCCAGGAATAGTTAAGTGATGAGTGGCGTGTGACCAATGATAATTGGCGATTCTTCTCATCAGGCAAGGAATCAAGTAGCGCCAAAACTATCATCAAAAGCAGCGCAATCGAAATCAAACTCCAACCGGCATCAGTCAAGCCATGAATGAAAAACGCCGCTAACGAAGCCAGGCCGCCAGCGGCAAGCGGCCAGTGTTCTGTTGCCAGAGCACGCCAACCTTTCAGAGTAGCGGCACCACACGAGGCTAACAACAAAAGTGCTGCTACAACACCGCTTTCACTTGCTAATTGCAACCAGACCTGATGCGCTGTGAGTGTAAAACCCGTGATAGCAAATTGCGGATAGGCCGAAGCATAACAACCCGGCCCCCAACCAAAAACGGGGCGCGCCGCAATCATGTGCGTCGTGCCTTGCCATGTATAAAGGCGAAATTGCGTCGAATTGTCTTCTCCACTATTGGCTGCCATAAGGCGCGGCACCACGGTTTTTCGCACTAAAGCTCCACCTAAAATCAACAGCAGCAAAGCGGTGATAACAGCTAATTTTTTATGAGCGCGCAGCATGTTTTTAATCAGCGGGCCACGCGCTTTAAAAACAGCAAGCGCAAATATCAAAAGCGCAATCGCTAAAGCTAAAAGCCCGCCTTTGCTGCGTGTCGAAGCTGAACCGCCAAAGATGATAAGCGCCGCCACAAGGGACAACAAAGAAACAAATTTACCGCGCCGTAAAAACAGTAAAGATAGGGCTAAGGGCAAGGCCATCGCGCAGTAATTCGCCAGCAAGTTGGGGTTGAAAAAAGTGCTGAACTGGCGAAAGTTGGAGTCTTTGGAAAAGCCTTCGAGAGCAATCATGCAAACCACAACCGCGCCGCCTACAATGGCCGCTAAAACTACAAATCGCCGCGTTTCCGCATCGTTTTCCTGTGCGCTACTTAGCAAAGTGCGCGCAATAAAAAACCACACCAGGCAGCCAAAGATACGAGCAATTTCCAGCGCGGCATCGTGTTTATA
>DASWNL010000408.1:0-2133 GCA_036399215.1 Abditibacteriaceae bacterium | reverse complement strand
GCAGCCAGCCGCTGAGCGCGCTTTTAATGGTAGCACCCCTTGCTCAAAGCGATATTGAAATTGAGATTGAAGGCGAGCTGTTTTCGCAGCCCTACATCGAAATCACGCTGCGCATGATGCAACAGTGGGGCGCCGAAGTTTCGTATGAGAATATGCGTCGCTTTCACATTCCCGGCGGGCAAAAGTATCGCGCGCAAAACTACAGCATCGAACCTGATGCTTCCAGTGCCAGTTACTTTTGGGCGGCGGCGGCAGTAACAAATGGTCGCGTGCGAGTTGAGGGCATCGGTTCAGAGGCCTTGCAAGGAGACGCGGCTTTTGTAGATGTGCTGGCGCAAATGGGTTGCACAGTTGAGAAAAGCGCCGATTGGATTGAAGTGCGTGGCCCGGAAATGTTAGATGGTGTAGATGTGGACATGAATGCCATTTCCGATACCGTCATGACTTTGGCCGCCATCGCACCGTTTGCCGATTCGCCAACGACAATCAGCAACATCAGCCATATTCGCCACAAGGAAACTGACCGTATCCATGCGATTGTGGCTGAACTGCGACGTTTGGGCGTGAAAGTTGAGGAACGCGAGGATGCTGTAACCATTCATCCGCAAGGGCAATTGCAAGCGGCGCAAATCGAAACGTATGATGATCACCGCATAGCGATGAGTTTTGCCATTACCGGCCTCAAAGCACCGGGCGTGACGATTCTTGACCCCGGTTGCGTGGCGAAAACCTTTCCCGATTTTTGGGTGCGCCTCGACGCTTTGTGTGCCAAAGCGCGCTAAAGCGATTCCGCAGGCAAAAGCGTATTACGGTTAAAATATCTAATATCCAACAGGCGCGAAATCAAAAAGCGCTGGCGCCTTTTCATGAAACTGCCCAATCGTTACGCAGAAGCTTTCAAAGAAAACTTTAACATCATCGGCTTGGCTGGCTCGGTAGCTGTGGCTGCGGCACTGATTAACCCCGTGGTTAGCCCTTTGGTATTGTTGTCCGCGTTAGTGCTCGAAGCGGCTTATTTAATTTTTGTGCCTGATTCGCGTTGGTATACCGACCGCCTATCGCGCCGTCATGACGCGGAAATCCAGGCGCGCCGCGATCAGATAAAAGCCGAAGTTTTGCCCACATTGCGGCCTGATTTGCAGCGCCGCTTTTTGCGTCTTGAAGAAATGCGCGCCCAAATCGGCACACTCTCGATGGGCGAAAGAACCTGGTTTCTGGAAGTGCTGCGCAAACTGGATTTTCTGCTGGATAAATATCTGCAATTTGCGGCCAAGGAAGGCCAGTTTCGCGCTTACCTTACCTCGATTTTAACTGAAGCGCATGGCGAAGCGGTAGCGCCACCGGGAACAAACAGCAACCGGCCTTCGTGGTTAGATAGCGCTTTTGATGCTTCTCGTGGCGCTCCCAATTTGAACAGGCAACCGCGCCGGGGCAAAGGCCCTTCCCCCGGAGTTGCGCTTGGCCCTGCCGGCGTTGGAAGCAGACAGGCGCCGGGACAAATGGGCGTGGCCCCTGGTTACGGCCATCCCGATCAATGGACTCAAAACACGGTTGCCGAAGTGCAAAAGCACTACGATGGCGAGTTGGGAAAACTGCGCGCCTTGGCCAAAGAAGAAAAAGACGACGGCACGCGCGCGGTTTTGGAAAAACGCTGCGAAGTTTTGGAGCGCCGCCGTGAATTCGTCAGCAAGATGGGGCGCATTTTGCAAAATCTCAATCACCAACTGGAGTTGTTAGAGGATACTTTCGGTTTAATCTCCGATGAAATTCGCGCCCGCCCACCCGAACAGGTTTTGGCCGATATCGAAGATGTGGTGACGCAAACCAACACCATGACGCAAGTTTTAGAAGAGATCGCGCCCTATGAACAATCGCTGGCGCGGCTGATGAATTAGGAATTTATGAGTTTGCGAAATGTGATGCGCAAAGCGGCGGAGTTGTTAGTAGAAATGCCTCCCGAAGGCGCTGACTCGTCCAAAAGTGGGGAAAGCGTAACTTCCTCTGAGGCTATTGTAGATGCCGTTGACAAAGTGGACACGAAGCCCGCGCCGGATATTGATGAACTGCTGGCGGCGGTTCGCGGCCCCAAAGGGCAAAAGGACGATGAAGTTTCCTCTTCGCCATCACCGCCAT
>DASWNL010000407.1:0-4097 GCA_036399215.1 Abditibacteriaceae bacterium | reverse complement strand
GAATTGGGTTAATGAGATCAAGTTCATCCTGCACGCCCGTTGCTTCACGTAAGAACAGCGCATCTTCGCTGACTAAATCGCCATTTATCAACTCACAGCCGCTGGCAAACGGTTTCATTACACCGCAACTTTGGCCACGCGCTTGAAAATGCAGCGCCAACAGAGCCGTTACCAAGGTTTTGCCCACGCCAGTATCTGTGCCGGTTACAAAGAGCGATTTCATGAATTATTTAATTGAGACAGCGAAACCGATGTGTCTTCGTATAACCATCGCTCAAAGTTGGCCTTGCGCTGGGGCCATTCGCTATCAAGCATCGAAAACCAGGCCGTGTCGCGGTTTTCTCCTTTGATAATTCGATGCTGGCGAAACAAGCCTTCATACTGAAATCCCATACGTTGGGCTGCTCGCCGGCTCGCTTCATTTTTGTTGTTGCATTTCCATTCCGCGCGGCGGTAATGTAAATCGTCAAACAAATAGCGGAGCAGTAAATACACGCTTTCCGTATTAACTTTGCTGCGCTGAACAGCGGGAGAATACCAGATGTGGCCCAACTCGGCGCGGCCATCCGAAGGCTCGATACTCAGGATCGAAATCACGCCCACTGCTTGCCCTTGCCGGCGCACAGTGAAAAATAAAGGGTCATCATCTGAAGTTGTTTTTTCTAACCATTTTCGATAAGCTTCTTCACTTTCAAAAGGCCCATAAGGCAAATAACGCCAGAGACTTTCGATTTCCGGCGTGCCATGTGAGGCAGCAAATAATCCCCTGGCATCACGCAACGCGTCCAGAGGCATTAAGGTAACAGTTTGTCCTTCAAAAACGCGCCGCTCCGGGCGCGGCCATGATTCGGGAAATGGCGAGTCGGGAAACAATTGACGATTACTTTCAGAATTCATTTTTCACCTGAGAAAAAATTGACAAAATGCGCGCGATGGTTGCGTCGTCCCACGTCGCGTTTGCTGTCAAGCGCAAGCGACTTGTGCCCGGCGGCACTGTAGGTGGGCGAATGGCCGGGCACCAAAGACCGCGCTGCAAAAGAGCATCGCTAAGAGCCAAAGCGCGTGAAGCATCACCAATAACAATGGGAATAATCGGTGAAGGCTGCAAGCGCGCTTCATAACCTAATTCCCGCAAGCCGTTGGCTAACTGTTTTGTGACTTCGCGCAGTTGTTGCTGTCTTTGCGGCTCACGTCTCACAATTTCCAACGCCTTCAACGCCGCGCCACAATTAGCCGGAGACAATCCGGTTGAATAAATAAAAGGACGGGCTGCATTGACGAGCCAATCAACAACTATTTGCGAGGCCACAACGAATCCGCCTTGCGAACCAAGAGCCTTTGACAGAGTGCCCACCCAGATAATCTCAGAGGATTCTTGCACTTTGCTTTTCGTTTCTAAGGTGCCAACTGCGTGTGCATCATCTAAAATGAGAACAGCTTCAAAAGATGATGATAATTCATCCAAACGTGTCAAGTCGGCGAGGTCGCCATCCATTGAATAAACAGTGTCCGATACAATCAAAAAGCGTTCGTTGCTCCGCTTTTTGGCGTAGCTTTCTAAAAGCTCTTGCAGCCGTTGCGATGAATGATAATAACGCACCGTCGCGCCATTTGCAGAGCTTAAACGACAGGCATCAATCAGCGAAGCATGATTGCGCTTGTCACAAAAGAGGATGTCGCCGCGCCGCGCCAATGCGGTTATGACAGACAAATTCGCCTGATAACCAGAAGAAAAAGCCAGTGCGCTTTCGCCCCCTTTATAAGCAGATAGAGCGGTTTCCAACTTCTCATGCAACTTCGTGTGCCCGCTGACTAAACGTGAAGCGCGCGCACCACAGCCGAGTTCTGTTAAAGCATTACAAGCGGCTTTGATAACTTCGGGATGGCGCGACAAACCTAAATAATCATTGGAAGCCAAATCGAGCACGCCGTTTGGCACGGCGCGCAAGTTACGCCGCAATCCGGCATTTTCTTTTTGTTGCAAGGCAAAGCGCAATTCATCAATTAGCATGAACAATCGCGGCGCAGTTTAACGTCTTGAGGCAAGTTCCTCACATTGAACTTATCAATCTCTGCTTTATAGCAGTGTTGATAGCAAAAGCAATTGCTTTTACAATTGCAGGGAAACTGTTTCACATCGTCCCACTTCATCTCACGGAGATTCTTTTGAATGGCAAGGCAAAAAACTAAGAGCACCAAGACCAACGTGTCTGTTCCACCCGTCCCGCGACCCGAATATCCACGTCCACAATTTGTGCGGGATCAATGGCTTTGCCTCAATGGCGAATGGCAGTTTGAAATTGATGCAGGAGACAGTGGCGAAGAACGCGGCCTCAAAACGCGCGATTTAACGAGCACTATCATTGTGCCGTTTTGTCCCGAATCGGAGTTGTCCGGCGTGGGAAACACCGATTTCATGCAGGCGGTTTGGTATCGCCGCGAAGTCACGATACCGACAGATTGGGGCGATAAAAACGTGCTGTTGCACTTTCAAGCCTGCGACTATGATACAACGGTGTGGATTTGCTTAGCCGATGGCGCCTGCCGCGAAGTCGTGCGGCATCGAGGTGGATTTACCCCGTTTTCAGCTAACCTCGAAGGTATTGCCAAAGCCGGTGATACCATTACGATTGTCGTCCGTGCCCGCGATTATTTTCAACCGCCCCAACCGCGTGGCAAGCAATCGCAGCGCTACGCAAACCACGAATGCCTTTACACGCGCACAACCGGCATCTGGCAAACCGTATGGATGGAGCCGGTGCCGCGCTGTTATCTGCGCCGCTCTCGCATCACGCCTTACGTGGCGCATGGCATTCTTCGTATTGAGCAGCCCATCGTCGGGCCACGCGCTGGTTTAACACTGCGCGCTACGCTTAGTGACAAAGAAGGAAAAGAAGGAATTGTCGCCGTCAACGAGAGTCACGCCGACGAAGATTTAATGCCCTATATCGCCCTCGTCGTGCCGCAAGATCGCTCGCGTTTATGGAGTGTGGAAGACCCCTTTCTTTATGACTTATTGATTGAACTGATAGATGAGCAAGGGAATGTTGTAGATAAGTTGCAATCCTACACCGGCCTGCGCGCTATTACCATCGAAGGCAAGGCGGTAAAAATAAATGGCAGGAGTATTTTTCAGCGCCTGGTGCTGGATCAGGGCTATTATCCCGACGGCATCATGACAGCCCCCACAGAACAGGCTTTAATTGATGACATTCGCATTTCTCAGGAAGCCGGTTTCAATGGCGCGCGCTTGCATCAGAAGATTTTTGAAGAGCGCTTTCTCTATCACTGCGACAAAATGGGTTATCTGGTTTGGGCTGAGTTCCCCGACTGGGGCTTGCGCGGTATAGACGACAACATTTTGCAGCCCGGCATAACCAATGCAGCGCAGTGGACAGAGTGCGTGCAACGCGATTATTCACATCCCAGCATCGTCGGTTGGTGCCCGCTTAATGAAACCTACGAAGAGATTCGCTCGCAGATTTCCTTACTTGATGACGCCACCCATGCCATGTTCTGGGGCACCAAAGCCGTTGATCACACCCGGCCTGTCTTGGATGCTTCGGGCTACTCACACCGCATTCCCGAAACCGATATTTACGATTGCCACGATTACACGCAAGACCCTAAAAAGTTCGTCGAGAACCATGAAGGGTTAGCAAAGGGACAGCCCTATTATAATGGGCCAAAAGACAAGCCGTGGAACATTCATTATCGGGGCCAGCCATTTTTCGTTTCTGAATTCGGCGGCATATGGTGGCGTCCCGGCACCACGGAGACAAGTTCCTGGGGCTATGGCGAACGCCCCAAAACCATCAAAGAGTTTTACGAGCGCTTTGATGGTCTTTGTTCGGCTTTGCTGGATAACGAGCACATGTTTGGATATTGTTACACGCAGCTAACCGATGTGTATCAAGAAGAAAACGGCATCTACTCCTTCGACCGCACACCAAAGTTCGACATTGCGCGCATCCACGCCGTCCAAGCACGTCCTGCCGCTATTGAGCAGTTGGATGGGCAAGAAGCAATTGTAAACAAACCTGTCGCCTCTACAAAGAAGGCAGATAAGAAAGCTGCCAAAAGTAAGAAAAAGAAGT
>DASWNL010000406.1:0-7354 GCA_036399215.1 Abditibacteriaceae bacterium | reverse complement strand
CATTGCCCAGTTGCCCATAGCCGCCATTGCCCCAGGCGTAAGCCGTGCCATCCGAAGCTAAAGCCAGACTATGATAGTCACTGGCCGCGATTTGAATAATGGTTTTGCCGGCCAAAGCGCCGCTGGTGTCCACTGCAACCGGCGCAGGGGAGTTGCCGCCCCCGCTTCCCAACTGGCCTTTGAGGTTCGATCCCCAACTGTAAACTTTGCCATCGGAAGCTAAAGCTAAGCAATGCTCCTGCCCGGCGGCGATTTGGGTAACGGTTTTACCGGACAGAGCGCCGCTGGTGCTAACCGCGACCGGCACCCAACTGCCCGCTGTAGAGCCGGTGCCCAATTGACCGCTGGCGTTTAAGCCCCAACTATACACCGCACCATCGGAGGCTAAAGCCAGCGAATGGCTGTAACCGCCGCACAACTGCGTAACGGTTTTTCCCGCCAGGGCGCCCGTATTGACAACGCCGTTTGGAATCAGGCTGTCGGAAAGCGAATTGCGGCCTAACTGCCCCTGGGAGCCATCGCCCCAGGCGGTGACGCGGGGTTGAGCGTGGCAGGTTACGCCTGACAATAACAATAGCAGGGCCGCTCTAAGCCCCGTCCGAAACGCGGTTCCAGTGTTCATGTTGGTTCTCTCGTGATTGCAGCAGCTACAAGATTAGTTCGTTAACGGCTTTGTGAGATATGAGAAATCTTAGATTACAGCCTTCTTCGCAACGGGTTTAAGTCTCAAACCTTAAATGGGTTGTTTCCATTATGACTGAATACCCGTTCGGATTCAAAGTAACAGCGGCAGAGTGATTTCTCTGCCGCTGTTACTGATTTTAGTTACCAAGAGGCTTATTCGATTTCGGTTTTTTCGGCTTTTTCGATTTCGATGGTGAAGGTTTTAGTTGTTGTATCCACCCCGTTGTTGGCCGTGCCGCCGTTATCCTTATAGGTCACGGTGACAGTGCCCATGCCACGTCCATGGCGGCCTTTATTGGGCATCAGCGTCAGGGTGCCATCCGCACTAAGGGTTGGCTGCTCGGCAAAAATAGCGGGATTATCGTTGCTGATGGTGAAACTCAGCGTTTGGTTGGCCTCATCCTGGGGGCCGGGGCTGATTCCCGTGATAAAACCGGGCAAAACCTGTTGTTTCGCATTCTTGCGAATTTGCAGAGCACTATCGCTGATGGTGAAGCGCGGCGCATCGTTGATGGGAGCAACGGTAATGGTCACCGTGGCCGGAGTTGAATCCAGCGCGCCATCGTTGGCGCGATAAGTAAAGGTATCGGTGCCATTGAAATCAGCCCCCGGCGTGTAAACCAGATGGGGCGCCGTGCCGGTGAGAGTGCCGTGCTGCGGGGCATCAACAATACCGAAAGTCAGCGCATTTCCATCCACGTCGCTTCCGCTCAGCGTTAGGTCAATGGCGATGTCTTCGTCGGTGCCAACGCTGATCTCCTCAGCCACGGGTTGATCGCTGACGCTTTCCACAGAAACCTGCACGCTAATTGGATCACCGGATTCGAGTGAACCATCCCAGGCCACTACGGTGAAAGCCGTCAGTTCTCCATGGGCATTGGCAGGTGCCGTCCAAATCAAATTGCCTTCGACGACATGACCCGGTTGCACGGCAACGCCGTTAACAGCCAAGGTGCCGGATTCAATAGCGACGACTTTGAATTGCAACACGGGGCCGTCCACATCAAAGATGTCCGATGCTTCTTCCAATGCGGCGGGCGTGATAGTAAACGGCGTATCTTCCAAGGCGCCGGACAAAGGATCAATCGAAGAAAGCTGCGGCGCATCGTTGACGGCTGTTACCGTGATAACGCCTTTTTTGAGGGCCGTCGTCTGCCCATCGCTGACGGCGAGAACAAAATTCACCGCGCCATTGAAATTGGGCGCCGGGGTAAAGGTAAATTCCGGCCCATCGCCGCTGATAACGCCTTCTGATGCGGCTGGCTGTTGGGCGATTGAATAAGTCAAAGCGTCACCATCAACATCAGAGGCTTCGGCGGTGAAATTAACCGGCGTGTCCTCTGGTGTTGTTGCCGAGGGGCTTGCGATAACGGGCGCATCGTTGACCGGCGCGACGTTAATCACTACCGGCACCGCCGTCGCCGAAGCCAGGCTGCCATCCCAGGCTTTAACGGTGAAAGCTGTGATAGGGCCATTGGCATTGGAAGACGGCTTCCATTGGATGTTCTCATAGGCTGGCAATATATCACCATCTTCTACCGGGACACCGTTCTTGCTCAGGGTGCCGGACAAGACTTCCACGATGCGAAACGCCAATGGTGGATTAAGAGAGGGATTATCCACATCAACTTCGTTGCCATTCTGCAATAGCATGAAATGAGTGATGGTTATCAGCAAATCTTCCTTGCCGGTGAAAGGCAGCATGGTGCTTAAAGTCGGCGCATCATTTACCGCTTGCAGGTTAACGAAAACGCGCACATAGTTGGAGTAAGTGAAACCATCGAACACCTGATAGGCAAAGGAAGTTTGCCCATGTCGGTTGGGCGCCGGTGTATAAGTGAAAGTCGGCCCCGCTCCGGTCATAGTAGCGCCATTCAATTCAAAGAATTGGTAGGTGAGCTTGTCGCCGTCAATGTCAGAGGCATCTAAAGTTATCTCAAACGGTTCATCTTCGGTGCCATTGAACGTGCCGCTGTTGGCAATGGGTATGTCGTTACCCGGATTCAAATGCACTGGAACCGGCACGGCTTCGGATGAGAACAGTTCGCCGTCGTAGGCGCGCACTTTAAAGGCAATCACATCGCCATTGAGGTTGGCGGGCGGAGTCCAAACCACCGTTTGATTGGCAGTCACAAATGTTTGCCCCGGAACTATGGGCTGCCCATTTTGCTTGAGCGTGCCCGCAACAACTTCCTCAATACGGTAGGTGATTCCTTGAGGGCCATCAATATTGATCTCGTCCCCTTCGGCATTCAAAATGGTCAGGGAAACCGTATAAGGTGAATCTTCATAGCCGTATTTCAAAGGGTCGAATTTCGTCAAAATTGGTGCGTCGTTGACCGGCGTGACCGTCACATCTACATGAGCGGGGCCTGCGGTGAGGGTGCCATCACTGGCTGTATAGTAGAAGTAGGTGAAACCATGAAAATTGGGCGCTGGGGTGTAAACAAAGTTTGGTGCCGTGCCGGTAACACTACTGCCTGTCTGCGGAGTGGTAAAAGTGTATGTCACCGGCTGTCCATCGGGATCATTGGCAGGCAGGGTCAAAGGTGTCGGGGTGTCTTCAACGATAGTAATTTTTTGAGGTTGCACACGGGGATAATCATTGACCGGGTTCAAATTGAACACTACAGGAATAGCGGTTGCCGAAGCCAGAGTGCCGTCATAAGCGCGCACCGTGCACGCTGTTACCAGGCCGTTGGCATCCAGAGGTGGTGTCCAGCCCGCGCCCAGTGCTGAAGTAATCAGCGTTTGTCCCGGCACAATGGGTTGCCCGTTTTGCGTGATGGTGCCGCTTTCCACGCTTTCGATGCGAAAACTGTATGACGGCCCATCGGGATCGGCTGGATTACCATTGTTGGAAATCATGCTGAAGCTGATGACCGGTCTCGAATCCTCATTGAAGCCCGTTATGGTGTTAATGTTGGTTAGCGTCGGCGCGTCGTTGACCGCTGTAATGGTGATGGTGTTGCCAAAACGATTGACCGTGGCGCTGCCATCGCTTACCGAATAAGCAAAATTAGCGGCAAAACTTCCGTTGCCCCAGTAGTTTGGTGCGGGCGTAAAAGTAAAGTTCGGGCTGCTGCCGGTGATAGTGCCAACGGATGCCGAAGGCTGTTGAATGATGGCAAAGGTTAAGGGGCTACCTTCGACAGCCGTCGCCGGTAAGGTGAAATTGAGAGGCGTATCTTCTGGGGTCGTGCCGGTAAACGTCTGTGCCACAGGCGCATCGTTAATAGCATTCACACGCACCGAGACTGTGACAGGCGTAGCCGAAGCAGCAATAGTGTCCCAGGCGCGCACCGTAAACGCAGCAATGTCGCCGTTTTGATTGGCAGGCGGTGTCCAGACAACAGTTTGGTTTGCAGTGACCAAAGTTTGACCGGGCACAATCGGTTGGCCATTTTGCGTGAGAGTGCCGCTTAATACCTGCTCAATGCGAAAATTCATTGAAGGGCCGTCTACATCGGCGTCATTGCCTTCAAAAGTTAGCACACTAAGAAATACGGTATAAGGCTGGTCTTCGTTGGTTGACCGCAAGGGCAACATGGTTGTCAAAGTCGGCGCGTCATTGACCGGCACAATCGTCAAGGTAAAAGTGCGTGTTGTCGTGACTACGCCATCGTAGACCCGCACCGAAACCGTAGATGTGCCACTGGCATTGGCAAGGAGATTTAAGGTCAGAGTGCCGCTTGTTTGTGGACTGGTATAAGTTACAGGAATCGTAGAAAAGGTCAGCAAACTTGGTGGGAAAGAGATAGAAGCACTGACGTTAAGGAATTGATTCTCATTTGCTGCGCCGCTCGATATGCCTGACAGGTTTACCGTTAGCGGGCCGGAATCTTCATTAATAGTCAAATTGGGCAAGGCATCAAGAGTAGGCGCGTCGTTAACGGCCCTGAAATCAACCGTAAAAGAGCGTGTGAAGGTTGCGTAATCGTTGGTGTTGGTCTGGCCTTTGGTAACGGTAACTTTCACGACCGCCAATCCAAAAGAATCGGCGGCAGGAGTTAAGGTTAAAATGCCGGTGCTTTGCGGGCTGGTGTAATTTACATTGGCCGTTGCCGTCGCCGAAAGCACTGTTGTAGAGGGATAAGGCTGGACAGTGGCGGTTACCGCTAAATTGCCGGTATATTCCGGCGAACCGCCTGAAATACCGGTTAGATTGAGAGTTAAAGTCGTATCTTCCGTTGTTACCTGATTGGCAATCGCATCTAAAGTCGGCGGCGGAGTGTTGGTTTGAGCCGTGACCGGCCCATGGCTACATAAGGCGTAGCCCATCGAAACCGGCAGCATCCACAACACGGCACGTAAGAAATTCATGCTGTTTCTCCCTGAAATTACCAATCCAAATTGTCGAACGACCTAACGGAAACGGAATTGGCAGCAGTATGGGCGACTCGAAACAGAGTGTCAATAGTTAAAATGACAATTCTCTAACTGTCATGAACTGGAGTATTTAACCGATTGTGCGCCGATTGGTGATGGCATGGTGGTAAGCCGCTTCATAATGGGGCACCGCATCGTCCCAGGAAAAGTGTTGAGACATGGCGCTTTGGCGTAATTTGTCAATATGTTTGGGTCTGTCCCACCAGGTTTGATTGGCCCAAACGATGGTATCGTAAAGCGCACCACTTGAAGCCTCCCAGAACTTAAATCCAGTGCCGCTTCCCGTATGCACATCGTAATTTTCGACGGTGTCATCAAGCCCGCCCGTTGCGTGGACAACCGGCAGCGTGGCGTATTTCAATGAATAAATTTGATTCAAGCCGCAAGGCTCATAAAGCGAAGGCATCAAGAAGAAATCGCTACCGGCTTCGATAAGATGTGCCAGTTCATTGGAATAGCCGATATAATCGCCGGCCCGTCCCGCATAAGCTCCTGTTAGCCAACGGAAAAAGTTTTCCGTATCACTATCGCCACTCCCTAAAACAACAACTTGCAAATCCAGCGCATTAAGCACACCGGGCAAGGCTTCGCGCAGCAAATGGAAGCCTTTTTGTGTGGCAAAACGCGAAACGATGCCGAAAATCGGCACGTCATCGCGCTGTTCAAGGCCAAAACGCTTTTGTAATTCGCCTTTGCATACCGCTTTGCCCGATAAATCGTCCGTCGTGTAGTTGGCGGGAATTAGTTTGTCCGTCGCGGGATCCCAATGATCGTAATCGGCGCCATTCAAGATTCCAAATAAATCGCGCCGCCGGTTGTTAAGGTAAGGCGCCAGTCCATGACCACCAACGGGGTCAAGAATTTCGTGGGCGTGCGTGGGTGAAACGGTGGTAATGGCGTCGCTGTAGTTGATGCCACCTTTGAGCAAATTCATGCGCCCATAATCTTCCAATGCATCCGCATGAAAATGCTCCCACCCGATGCCGATATAAGGAAACAGCGAGCCGTGATAAACGCCCTGGTAACCAATATTATGAATGGTTAAAACGCTGGCTGTATGCGAAAGCGGTGAGAGAACACGATCCCAGGTTTTAAGAAACACGGACACCAGGGCCGACGGCCAATCGTGAACGTGTGCCACATCGGGAATCCAGTTGCGGTCTTTGCAGATTTGCAGGGCGGCTTTACTGAATAAGGCGAAGCGAAAGCCATTGTCGCCATATTCATGGCCGCCGAAATCGTAGTAACCGGGACGTCCAAAATAGCGCTCACAATCTACAAACCAAACCGGGACAGCGTTATCAAGTATGGCTTTTTGCACGCCCACCCATTGTTCTTCGTTCACACCCATGTGCGCGCAGGAAGAGCCGTCACTTTGCAGTTGGTAACGAACACGATCAATGGCTGAATAAAGGGGAATAATGACTCGCACATCATGCCCTCTGGCCACAAGGGCTTTGGCAAGTCCGGCGACGGCATCAGCTAAACCGCCGGTTTTGGCGTAAGGCGCGCATTCGGAAGCGACAAAGAGAATTTTTAGTTTTTCGGGCATCGCAAAGAATGTAACGCTCAGGAAGGGAGATAACAAGATTGACGGCGCTCGTTTGTGGTCTGAGAATTCTCTCTTGACACAACTGCCACGCGCTTTTATAATTTCGGCAGTTCTTGAAGATTCCTTTGAGAGCTAATATTTTTGTTTGGCTGGACAAATGACGGACGCAAGACGGCAGGACGCGCCTTCGGGCAAGGGCTATCGGTAAGGCAGCAAAGGACTCAGCGCAATAGCCTACTCGCAGCACCGGACGTTGCACCAGCACAGGAGAAATCGTCTCATGGCAAAAGGCACAGTAAAGTGGTTCAATGACACCAAAGGTTTTGGCTTCATCGAACAAGAAGGCGGCGGCGAAGATGTATTCGTGCATCACAGCGCAATTGAAATGGACGGCTACCGTTCACTCAAAGAAGGTCAGCCCGTTGAGTTTGAATTGGCTCAAGCCGATAAGGGCCTGCGCGCCGCCAACGTCAAAGCCGCCAGCTAATAGAACCCCTTTAGCCCACGCTCAAACGTTTTGCGTCGTAAAAACTTGTAAAAAACGTTGTAAAACAAAAGCCGCTGCGAAACTATATTTCGCAGCGGCTTTTGTTTTACCCCACCTGCCCAAAGGGCGCTCGCCCCTGGTAAGGGGGCTAAAACCATACTGAGTAAGAGAGATAAGATGTGTTTGATCCCCGAAGCATTTTACTTCTTTAACCAAGTTCTATTTCAGCCCCCTTACCAGGG
>DASWNL010000405.1:0-2171 GCA_036399215.1 Abditibacteriaceae bacterium | reverse complement strand
GGGCGCAACCGGCATCATGTCCACACTGGAAGCCGATGGAGCGGAGCGCGAAATTTGGCGGCGCGCGTTCGATTGGGTGCCTGTAGAAGTCATTATCGCTGGACGCACGCAGCCTTATGTAGCCGCTTTCGATGCCTGGGGCCGTCCCGGCGCGCAGCATAGCCTGACATTAATCGGCCCCACCGGCCAAACAGTGCGCGACTTTACCCTGGAAGAGCTTTTGACCAGCGGGGACATTGCTACGCGCGTTGTAGGCACCGATTGTTGCCGCTGGTGGCGCGAGGGCGCCGAAGCTACCATTTTGGGGCGTGATTATCCGACGCTGCGTATTGATTTTCCGTGGGGCAAAACCGTCATCGTAGATATGGTAGCTGGCCGCACACCATTGTTAAATGAGATACGCGAAGCCGTTCCTCTTCAAGCCTTAGCGCTTTCCGCAGACGGCGTTGTTTTAGCAAGCGGCGGCGAGGCGCCACCTTTGAAGTTGTGGAACACGGCGACGAACCAACTGAACCTTACCCTGGATGCTCCCGCAGCGGCACCGGATTTATTAAGTTTTGCGCCCAATGCGAATCTGTTGGCAACGGTTCAAGAAGGCACGGTCATGCTATGGGATGTCATGACTGGAACCGCCCGGCCCTTTACCATTAAGCCGCTACATCCTGTTTCGTCCCTGGCATTCTCACCGGATGGCGCACTCTTAGCCACGGGCCTCGCGCCGGGCCGCTTTCGCGTTGGTGATGGTTTAGTCGAGGGGCAGGTCAAACTGTGGGACGTGCAAAGTGGCGCGCCGCGCCTGACCCTGCGCTGGCAAGACAATGAGCCGCCACGCAACGCGAATTTAAATCCCAGCGACATGACGATTCCTGTGGCTTTTTCGCCGGACGGCACTACGATAGCCGGCGGCACCTGGCGCGGTGTTGCTTTATGGGATAAAACCACCGGCGATTTAAAGCACACCTTGCCGGCGCCATCACCCGTTACAACCATCGCTTATTCCCGCGATAATCGTTGGCTCGCTGCCGGACGGCGCGATGGCTCGGTGCAGATTCATGAAGTCGCCAATGGAAATATAGTGTCAACTTTGACCGGCTTTAACGGACAGGGCGCGCTATCCTTTACGCCGGATAGCCGCTATTTGGCCGGCACCGGGCTTTACAATGAAATTCGCTTATGGGACACGCGCACCTGGAGAATAAACTACGCTCTGCGCGGCCACACTTCATTCGTTACCTCGTTAGCCTTTGCGCCCGACAGCATGGCCCTTTATTCCAGTAGTGAAGACGGAACTATCAAGATTTGGAAAGTTGATTAACCAGTCGGCAGTAAGCAGGAGGCAGGCAGCAGGACAGAGCCTTGTAATTTATTTGCTGCCCTCTGCCTCCTGCTTACCGCCTCCCATTTATGACTTCTCTGTTTGGCATTGAAACCGAATACGGCATTGCTGTTGAAGGCGCCGAAGCGACTGCACTTGTGGCGGCTTCGCGCGACCTTGTGAAGCAGTTTCGCGGAAGCTTTGCCGCGCCGTGGAACTACCGCGCCGAAGACCCGCGCAACGACGTGCGTGGTTTTCATGTTGATAAGCTCTCGCAAGACGCAACCGATGCGCAGTTTGACCGGCCCGCCGACCGCGTGCATTCGCCAACCGAAGATCGCTGCGACCGCGTTTTAGAAAACGGCGCGCGCTTTTACAACGATCATGGCCATCCCGAATACGCTACGCCCGAATGCGCCGATTTGCGCAGCCTGGTGGCGCACGATAAAGCCGGCGAACGCATTGTCTTAGAAGCGGCGCGCGCTTACAGCGAAGCTACGGGCAAGGCTGTCGGCATCTTCAAAAACAACACCGATTTTCACGGTGCCAGTTACGGCACGCACGAAAGTTACGTTCTGCGGCGTAGTGTGCCCTGGGAAAACGTGGTGCAAGTGCTCGCGCCGTTTTTAGCCACGCGCATTATTTACGCGGGCGCCGGCAAAGTCGGCATCGAAGAGCGCGGCGCCGCCTGGTGCGATTATCAGTTGTCGCAGCGCGCCGATTTCTTCAGCGTGCTGCAAAGTGTGGATACCTTGGCGAATCGGCCTCTGGTCAACACGCGTGATGAGCCGCACGGCGACCCACGCCGCGCCCGGCGATTGCACGTAATCGCCGGTGATGCCAACATGAGCGAATA
>DASWNL010000404.1:0-5393 GCA_036399215.1 Abditibacteriaceae bacterium | reverse complement strand
TGATTCACCGTGATGTCAAACCGGCCAACGTGCTGCTCAAGCCCGAAGGCGAAGGCCGTCACAGCGTCAAGTTGGTGGATTTCGGCATTGCACGGGCGCAGGAAGAAGCCGGCGGCAAGCGCTTGACCAAAACCGGCATGATCGTCGGCACACCAGAATATATGTCGCCAGAGCAGGGTGGTAGCGGCGCCAAAGTTGATCATCGCACCGATATTTACGCACTGGGCATCATTGTTTACGAAATGTTGTGTGGGCAGCCTCCATTCAAAGCTGAAAGCGACACTGCGATGCTGTCGGTCATCATGCAGCATGTCCGCGACGAGCCGCGCCCGCCCATCGATTACTCGGCAACCCTACCCAAATCCGCCAACGCCGCCATTCTCAAAGCCCTCGCTAAAGACCCGTCGCAGCGATTCAATTCGTGCGGCGAGTTCATCACCGCGCTGTTCTCGGCCATGCCGGTTAACATTCCCAAAACCGCAAACGCGCCTAAAAAATCGTCGCCGCTCGTCCCGATGCTGGTCGGCACCGCGCTTTTCGGCGGCGTGGGCTTGGTCGCAATGGGCATAATTCAAAGCGGCAAAAGAATTTCGAGTAGCGATGCCGTCGCTCTACCTGCTGCGGCCACGCCGCGTGCAGAGGCAGGGACGCCAAAGCCCGTTACTATCAGCGTCGCAGTGCCGCATGTGGTCGGTAAAACCGAAACACAGGCGAGAGAAATCATTAAGGCTAAGTCGCTCACGGCAGATGTAACAACGGGTTACAGCGAAGCATTTGCGGCGCAGCAAGTGATGAGCCAGTATCCTGCTGTGGGCGTATACGCCATCAAAGGTGCGCCGGTCAGAATCAAAATCAGTATGGGGCCAAAAAACAGAACGGCTCCCACTGCGGGAGCGGAGGTTCCCGATTCGTCTAAACCATCCGCGGTAGGCAGAAGTGACATCGCAGAAATCAAATCGCGCTATAGAGATTGGCTTCGTGCATGGCAGGAAATGGACATTGATTCCTACATGACCTACTACTCGCGGGATGTAAAGCAAAAACGCCCTAATCGACCGTCACATGGCTATAGCACGATGCGCAGCCGCATGACCGAGTATTGGAGCAAGCTATCCTACATCAAGATTCAGAGCAGCGAGCCTGAAGTGAGTTTTGAAGGCAATCGCGTTGTGTTGACGGCGGTGCAGGATTACGACAGCAATACTTGGTGGGATTCGGGTGTCAAGCGCGTGGTCTGGCGCAAGGAAAGTGGCGAGTGGAAAATCGTTGAAGAATCGTTCCGCAAGCGCGCCGGAGGCGGTAAATGAAGCACGTGTGTTTTCAAGGTATTTTGGCCGCGCTGCTGGCATTTGTTTTCGCAGTTGCTCCACTTCACGCAGAAGAAATTGAGCGACGCTCCGTAATGCGAGGCACACGCTACGAAACGCCTTACTATATCAAAACAGGCGCTCAGTCAGGGCCGACGATTATGGTTATCGGCGGGCTGCACGGCGACGAAGCCGCTGGCTATCTCGCGGCGCGCAAAATTGCAAATTGGAAGGTGACGCGGGGTCGTCTCGTCGTGATGCCGGATGCGCACCGTGAGGCGATTCGCCGTAATACGCGGGGTTATCCGGGCAACATGAACAATATGTTCCCCGGCAAAGCCAACGGCAGCGACATGGAGCGGCTCGCTTATGAAATCTGGAAGGTTATCGAAAACGTCAGGCCGGATTTGTTGCTGACGTTGCATGAATCCCGCGATTTTCATGCGCGAAATCCAGCGCGCTACGGCCAGACTTTTTGCTTCGATTTTCAGGAACTCGTGCCGTCCATGACGCGCGTTTTGCGTCGGGCCAATGCCAATATTTCACCGCGCCTCCACAAGTTTCTTATCTTTGTTGACCCATACCCCAATTGTCCGACTTATAATGCATGGTCGCGGCTCAAAGTCCCGGCCACCTCGATAGAAACTTCGCGAACTTTGCCGCTCAAAACTCGCGTGCGCTATCAACTGACGGCTACACAAGCCTTTCTTGACGAATGGAAACTGGGCTACCAGCAAAACGATGCGCCACGATTGGCTACTACTGTGGAAATGCTACCGATTCCAAAAGTTAAGCCAGAAACTATGCGTCCTGTTTCCATGAGGACCATCGCTGTCGCCACACCAAGTAATTTGGAGGCAGCATCTCCCACTGTAATCAGCGTCGCGAGCACACCAAAGTCCAAAAACACTGCTTCAAATCTGGCACTGCTGGTGACGTTAGCTGGCACAGGAGCTTATCTGGGCTTCATTGGATGGCGAATAGGGCAATCGAAGGATAAAACCGCTCGTAAATAATCATCGGCGAAAGGACACCGGAATCCCGACGTCCTTTCGTCTAAGC
This sequence comes from Abditibacteriaceae bacterium, assembly GCA_036399215.1. Taxonomy (GTDB): domain Bacteria; phylum Armatimonadota; class Abditibacteriia; order Abditibacteriales; family Abditibacteriaceae; genus DASWNL01. The sequence goes on along the minus strand of DASWNL010000404.1, from coordinate 3,024 downwards.
CTTTACAAATAAGCCGTTACCAATGGGGAGTGAGAGCATGAGAAAATTGATGGGGAAGAATCGCCGATTCGTTATTGCCCGCAGCACACTCTCGGTGTCACTGCTTTGCACTATTGCAGCTTGTAGCTCCCACGACGGTGTCATAACTTCCCGCGAAAACCGTATTCCGCTTAAGGAAACCACGCTGTCGAGCAAGCAGGCCCAGTCCTCACCATCCCCAGCGAGTGGCGTTGGGACTTTGATTATAGTCAAAGAAGTTGATGTATGGAACAGCGCAAAGGATAAATTTGAGACGGTGACATTGCGAGGCCAAGCACAGCAAAACAAGGCGTCCGGATGGCAGGCTTTACTGTCGCCCGATGGGAAGATCGTCGGCACCGTGAGCGAGCCTGGGCTGCATGATGGCCAGATATGTTTGGGGGGTGCACAAACGGGCTTACTCCAAAAAGTGCTCGGCAAGATCGAGAACAACGAAGGCGGAAACTACCTCAGCAATGCTTTTTCTCCTGACCCCAAGACGTTCCTGACGGGCAGCATCATGGAGGGGACGCGCTCATGGGGCGTAAATACAGGGAAGGTGAAAGCGAGGACACCAGATGCATCGGCCGGCTCTATTGCCTTCTCTCCCGATGGGAATTTTTTTGCGAGTAGCGAAGGCGACCTGGTTTTTCGTGACGCAAAAACGTTGCGCGCCTTGCGCCGTATCAAGATGCCAAACGGTCTATACTTCGGCGAACTTGCCTTTTCACCTGATGACAAAACAATCGTAAGCGGCGACTTTGATGAGACAAGTGAAGAACCCTGTGACTTACGCCTTTGGGACGCCTCTACAGGAAAAAGCAAGGGCGTTCTTCCGGCGGAAAGTCAATGGATTAATGATGTTGTGTTTTCGCACAACAGCCGCTTGGTCGCGTCTATAGAACAGAATGACGACACAACCAAGTGCAGAATCTGGAATGTGCGTTCTCGCAAAGTTATAAAAACCATGCGTGATGTACATTCTGCTAACTCAGTCGCCTTCTCGCGCGATGATTCTCGCGTCTTGTTTGATAATGGATTGACCGTGAGTCTATAAGTTCTAAAGGAGCTACATATGCGAAAGATGTGCGTGTACATCACCCTGCTGGTTGGTTTCGTATTCGCGTGTGGAGTAGGCGCTTAGAAGCGAGCGACAAAGGCTCGATTAAGCTCGGCGGAATCACAAATTCGCGTAATCAGGAAAAACTATATGCACATCAACGGCCACCTTAAGAGTTATAAAAAGGTGAAAACAGTGGACGAGAGCGAACATTATGTAGATTTGACAGCATATTTTGAACGAGGTCAATTAAGAAAGCTAGTAACTGGGGAAGGTGACGATTTCTCTCACATAGAAGAGTATTATTATTGGTACGGTAGACTGATTTTTATTTTTGAAGAATACATCTACCCAGACTTCGATAGTCAGGGCAAGCAAAAACAATCGCTTCGAACACAAAACCGCTATTACTTTCATAAAGGAAAGATGATCCGCTGGATTAACGAGAAAGGCCATGTCATTTCCCCAGGGACACAAGAGTTCAAGAAAGAAGAAACATTCAGGATATGGTCTTCACGTGAAGCAATAGCTTCGCTCAGAAAAAAGCATCGGCATTGAATATGGAAATTGGAACACAAACGGGCCCTTATCGCATCGATACGCTGATGGGTAAAGGTGGCATGGCTGAGGTCTATAAAGCCTGGCACACCGGCCTTCATCGCTTTGAAGCGATGAAGGTTCTGCCACCACAGATGACCTTCGACAAGAGTTTTGTCGAACGATTTCTCAACGAAGCGCGCATGGCCGCGGGGCTGCAGCATCCTAACATCGCAACCATCCACACGGTCAGCGATGCGGATGCGGGGCAGCCTTACTTCACGATGGAGTTGGTTGAGGGTGGCGACCTGGCTGATATGCTGGAAGCGCGCGGGCGCCTTTCACTCGATGAGGCCTTGCCGATTCTGCGACAGATTGGGGCGGCGTTAGATTTCGCGCACGGTTGCGGCCTGATTCACCGTGATGTCAAACCGGCTAACGTGCTCTTGAAGCCGGAAGGCGCCATCGGCCATGTCGTCAAGATGGTGGACTTTGGCATTGCACGGGCGCAGGAAGAAACGGGAGGGCAGCGGCTAACCAAGACCGGCATGATCGTCGGCACCCCCGAATACATGTCGCCGGAGCAGGGTGGTAGTGGTGCGCGAGTGGATCATCGCTCGGATATCTACTCACTGGCGGTTATCGCTTACGAAATGTTATGCGGCCAACCACCCTTTCAAGGGGCAAGCCAAACATCGGCCATTGCCGTGATTATGCAGCATGTGCGTGACGAGCCTCTGGCGCCGATAACTCTTGTGCCGGCATTACCCAAAACAGTCAACGCTGCTTTATTGCGGGCGTTGGCCAAGAATCCCGAAGATCGCTTCGATTCTTGCGCGCAGTTCATTAATGCCTTAAATGGCGCCATGCCGTCCGACCCGTCACATAAAGCAAACAAATCTAACACAGCTTACGCAACAGACGGAACGCGCCTAATGGAACACATTGGGAGCACGTCCTCTGCAACATCTGCAACACGCCAATCTCAATCGAAGATGCCTCTGGTGGCTGGTGTGTTGGTGTTACTGCTGGGCATCGGCTTGGTAGCTAAAGGTTTCTTAAGCGGTGGCGGTGAAAAAGTGGTGACGTTGTCGCCGGGGGTTAACTCATCAGGGTTAGTGCCGGCAGCTACCAAACTGACCACTACCGAACCGACAGCTACCAGGCGGGCAGTGGCTACGTTGATTGAAGTGCCGGATATCATAGGTAAGACCAGGGCGCAGGCGCAGGAAATCGTCAAGGCGAAGTCGCTAAGGCTCACCATGAAATCGGGCAACAGCGAGGCTTTTAGTGCCGGTCAAGTTATGAGTCAAAAGCCCAGCCCCGGCACCATGCTCGCCAAAAACGCGCCGGTTACCGTGCAGATTAGCCTGGGGCCAAAAAGCACCCCGGCTCCGCCTTTGGCCGGC
>DASWNL010000403.1:0-13829 GCA_036399215.1 Abditibacteriaceae bacterium | reverse complement strand
ACGCCTAAATTTTGCAGCGCCGAAAGAAGTTCATCAATAGGCCGCGCGCGCATTCGTTCCACACCATCAAGGCGATAAGTGCCGTTACCCAAGGAGCATAAAGCCGTTAAAAACCGCGCGCTGGTGCCGGAATTGCCGATAAACAATTCGGCCTGTTCAACCAGAAGCCGTCCGCCCTGCCCTTCGATTTCAAATTGCTCCCTTGCTTCATCGGCGCGCACCGGAATTCCCAGGCGGCGCAGCGATTCGCTCATGTAATGCGTGTCATCCGAAAACAAAGCGCCTTCCAAACGTGAGGGGCCATCGGCTAAAGCCGCCAAGATGAGCGCGCGATTGGTAATGCTTTTCGAGCCGGGCACACGCACCGCTTCTTCAATAGGGCGCACGACGGGTTGAATCAGAAGCGAATCGGTCATAAAGTGAAGGTTGCGCTAAATCGGGTGTAATAAAGGCGCGTCAGGCTTTCAAAACCGGAATCCGTGCCGAAAAACAGCCATAACGCGCCATTAGCATCAGTGCGCACAGATAGAGTGTCAGGCGAATTTAAAGTTTTCAACTCCCATTGCGCCGGCAAAGCACAATCTCGTGTATTGGCGACGTTGCCTAACACCAGAGCCGCCGCGCCGCCGTTGGCTTGATTGCCTTTATCCACATTGAAACGGTAATCTCCCGCGTTATCTACAACAGCCATCGGTTCTACTGTTGAAGCGCCGGCTTTAACAAAAACGCTTTCGCCCGGCGCACCACCAACACCAAAGCACCCCTTAGCGGCTTCGGTGGCAAATTGCACCTCGAACTGCACGCGATATAAGGAGTTCGGGCGCAAACCCGTCACGCGCCGTTTGTAAAACATCCACAAGTCATCGCTGCGATTAATGCCGGAGATAAACAGTGCGCTTTTGGAGTTGTCCAAGGGCGCAGGTAAAGAACGATAATCCGTGGTTAGCTCAAAAATCTCGCTATTGTTTGCCGGGTAATCGGCAAATCCGCCCACCCAATTTTGCGGCCCATTGGCGAAATCAAAAACCAGACGTTGATTGCCAGAGCCACTCGAAGCGCCGTTGCAACCTGCCATAATTAACCCCACAACCGTCAAACCGAACAAAACGCCCCATTTTGCTAAAAGCCATCGTTTCATCTCAATTTTTCCTTTCCAGGCGCGCCAGCATCTGCTTTTGCTCATCGGCGTGATGGCGCACGATAGTTTCAAGGTCATCCACACGTTGTAACAACAAACCAATTTCTATTTCAGCTTTAGTGTTAATTTGGTGGTCAATTTCGGCGGCGATGCGATCTTTGGCGACCTCCTGATTCTGGCTAATCAAAACGAAAATCGAAAGTAGGGAAGCTTCAAGAGCCGTGATTAAAGTGAGTGTCTCATAGGGTGCCGGGTCAAAGGGCGTGCCGGGAAACCAGGTTTGATTGGCTAAAAGCCAGAAGCAGAACAAAAAAGTGTGTGCCGCCAAAAACGGCATACTACCCGCCGCATTCACAACTTTGTTGACCAAACGCAAACCAGCCGTTTGGCGCAAGTCATCCAACTCGTTCACGTTGCGACTTACCGACTGGCGCAACAGCGAATCGGTGCGGTGCAAACGATGGCCCAATTCCATCAAAACCGTAATCGTCGCCTGTGGATGACGCTCTAAAAACTGCAAAAACGCTTCGCGCCGCAAGGTTAGAGTCTTGACCATTTCTACTGCTTGCACGCGCGCCGAACGCGGTTCGCCGGTTAACATCGAAAGCTCGCCAAAAAAACCGCCGTCGCGCGCTTCGCCCACGACCAATTCGTTACCATCGGCAGCCCGCACCGCGATTTTGGCGCGACCTTCAAGCACCACGTAAAAATCATCCCCCGGCTCGCCTTCGCGAATGATAACGGCACCGGGCGCGAAGTTGACGGGCGTCATGAGGCGTAGCACATCGCGCAAGTCTTCATCGCTCATGTGCGCAAATAAGGGCACCTGCCGCAACGCCGTCAAATCTTCCATGCCTTTTGCTTAATTTGCCAACTTTAGCTGCCCACCTCAAGGCGAATTTGCGTAATAAACAAAAAAGCGAGGCTCTTGCCCCGCTTTTGTTTGAAGTTATTTAGCTATCTTGACGCCGCGCGCTTTGGGATGCTTGCCGCTTTGCCACGCTTCCAATAAAGGAATGATAGAGCCATATAACGAATCTCCATACCCACCGGCGCGCGCTATATCCAAAGCAGTTTTGCCCGTATCGGTTTTGGCCTTCCAGTCGGCGCCGCGCAGCAACAGTTCGTAGGCCATTTCCGCTCTATTCGTTTCGGCAGCTTCCATCAATGGCGTTCGGCCATAAATCGAGCCTTTATTGATTTGCGCTCCATTCTTCAGCAACAAATCCAGTGCTTTTTTGGCTTTATCAGTGAGCCGCCGCCCGTCATCATCTTTGTAAGTTGGCGCTTCCTTGGTGCTCTGCAAATTTGATGAGCCGGCCATTTCCATTAAGGCCTCCTGCAAGACATCCTGTCGCCCTTTCAGATGGCTTTCCAGCAGAATTTGCATCATGCGGTCATCTCCCTTACGGGCGGCAGACACAAAACTATCTTTCACATCCTCGAAAGTCATCTGGCCCAGAAACAAAGGAACAAATTCGCGCCGATTCGCCTGGACAGCGTATGCCAGAGGAGTCTTGCCATCCTTCATGGTAATTCTCATGTTGGCGCCTTCCTTCAAGGCCTTACGACAATCGTCCAAGTTTCCCCCCATCAAGGCTACGATCATTCTGGCATCTGCCGCAGTAGCACCAGGAGGAATGAAATATTCAAATTGTTCGGGCACATCAGCCAAAGGATCAGGGCGGCAACCGGATAACGCCGCGACTATCACGATACCAAACAGCATAAAGCGAAAAAGGCGATTCATGAGTTTAAAGTGGCGCGCCACTACCCAACGCCCCTACAAACGCCGCGCGACGGCGCTTAACGAAAGTGGCTGCCGTAGTGAAGCCTTCGCCGGTATGACCGGCCAAACTCATGGCCACGAAGCCTTCGCCGCCCACGCCTTCGGCGGCGGATGTTGAGCCGTTGGCTACGAAAACCGTGCATTGATAGGCGTTACGCACAGCCGTAATCCGTGAGACATCCAATGAGTGAATCGCTAAAGTATGGCCGCGCCCGCCTTCAATTCTTAACGCGATGCCAAGTGCTTCCTGAAAGTCGCGTGCCCTTACTAAGGGCACAATCGGCAGCAGTTGCTCTTGCAAAACTAAAACGTGATCGGCAGGTAATTCCAGCACGCCGATTTTGCTGCTTTCCGGCGCGTTGATGCCGCATTTGCGGAGAATGCGCGCGGCGTCCCAGCCAATCGGCTCACGATTGATATGATCGCCCTGCACAACGTAATCGGCCAGTTTGCGAGCTTCTTCGCCGCGTGCGAAATAGGCACCGGCGCGTTGCAGAGCGCCCAGAAGCGCATCGGCTACCGAATCCACAACAACAATCGCCTTTTCGCCGATGCACAGCAGGTTGTTATCGAAAGAAGCCCCGTTGACGATACTACGCGCCGCGTTTTCCAAATCGGCAGTTTCATCCACAATCGCCGGTGGATTGCCCGGCCCGGCACAGACCGCTTTTTTGCCAACGGCTAAGGCCGCTTTTACAACGCCCGGCCCGCCTGTTGCGTTGATTAAACGCACCGCATTATGGCGCATCACGGCATCTACGGTTTCCAGTGTTGGGTTGGCCACGCCGGTAAAGAGATTGCGCGGGCCGCCAGCGTTGGCAACAGCGTCGTTCATGATCGCCATCGTTGTCATGGTGCATTTCTTGGCTGAAGGATGCGGGCAAAACACCGCCGCATTGCCGGCAATAGCAAAGATAATCGCGTTGTTAATCAAACCCGAAGTTGGATTGGTCACCGGCGTAATGCCGCAGATCACGCCGTATGGAAAATGATCGTCAATGGTCAAACCCAGATCGCCTTGAAACATTTGCGTGGGCAAGACTTCCCAACCCGGTGTCAGGTCGGAGCAAAGTTGGTTTTTAATAACTTTATCTTCAACACGGCCCAGGCCGGTTTCTTCAACGGTCATTTCGGCCAACTTGCGCGCGTTGGCTCGGCCCGCCGCGCGCATGGCATCCACGCAAATTTTGCGCTGGGCAATCGGCATCTTAATCCAGGTGCGTTGCGCTACCCGCGCGGCTTCAACAGCATCTTCAACAGTATCGAAAATGCCGTGCAAACCACGCAGTTCGTTTGCGGAGTGCAAATGCTCATCAGTCGGATGATTCTGCGGGTCATCTATTTTCCAATTACCCTTGCCGTTGGACGCAAAGTTACCAACAGAGCCGTTTGCAGCAGAACCATTTGATGCAACGCTTTGCATCACGCCACGCACTATTTCTTCAATTTGCTGTTCGCTGATTTTCATAATAAACCGTCCCTCATATTTTCACACCGAGTTCGCGTGCCCGGTCACGTGCCAGAGGCGTAACTACAGCGTTGGATGGCACATCGAGACGCTTACCGTTTTGCGCCGCCGCTTCAATCTCTTGCGCCGTAATCACGCGCCGCTTACCTGCGGGTTTGCCCAGAGTTGCGCTTGCCATTTTGCTTTCAACTTTCGGCGTGAGATGCGCTTGTGTGGCACCGGCAAGAGCCTCGGCCTCGACGATTTGGAAGCCGAAATTTTCCAATGTTTTGCGATAGCCCTGCCACAGATTGAACAAAACCGGGCTGCGCGCTTTTAAAGCGTCATCGTAAGGCGAATGAGGCGAGGCTAAGAGTGGTTTACCCAGAGCCAGGGCCGAAAGCGCCACACGCGCGGTTGGTTCATCGAAGATTCCAAGCGCCATTTTGGCCGCATCATCATCGCCCAGCGACGGCAACAAAACCAGATCGCTTTTGGCAACCAAACGCTCGCGCGTGGCGCGCTCTTTCAATTCGTGTGGCCCCGGCTCGACTAAAACAAAACCGGCGCTCTTTAATTCATCTAAAGCCGCCGTCACTTCGGGGCGCAGGCATTCGCCACAGCAAACAGCGACAAGAATCTGCTTTGCTTTGGGTTGAGCAACGCCGGGAGGGGTTGTTGAATCTTGCGCTTTGTGCCTTTGCACTTTCTCTTGCAAAACGGCTTGCACCGTCTGGCGTATCAAGGCTTGCAGTTGCGCTGCGCTCACTTCAAATTCGTTCATGATATTCAGGCTTTGCTTAAGCCAGGTTCTTAGTGCGTCCGGTTTCTTCACGCGCCAGCACGTCTACGGCATCCACGATACCGATAACCAAAGTGCGAATCGGCACATTTTTCTGGCCGATTTTCTCGCGGGCGGCTTTGCCTTCTTCAACTACCAAAACCAGGTCACCGATTCCGGCACCAACTGTATCAATGGCGGGATGCGTGCGCCCTGCTTCCTTGAGAAATTCATCTAAAGGCTGCACCACCAGCATTTTCATGCTGGCATAGGATGGATGCTTGATGACGCCTTCCACATTGCCAATTATACGTGCGAGTTTCATGATTAGCTTTGAGCGACTAGCAGTGAGCGATTAGCTTTAGAAGTCAAATTCCCAAAGCTAAAAGCTAAACGCTAAGTGCTGACTTTATCTACAATTCCAACGATGGAAGCATCTACCGGCGGGCGATTTTCCCAGGCCAGAGGCGCCTCGCCTGATGTTTCATACCAGACGAATTCGCCTTCGCCGACGCCAATAGCATCCGCCGCGATAAAGCGCGTCCTGGCCGGTGTGCCATCGTGATGGCAGCCTTCAATAATAAGCAGCGGCAGATTTTCCAATTTCGGGTCTTTGATGGTGCAGACTACCCGCCCGATGACACGGCCAAAATCCATTTAAATCTCCACCCGCTTGCCATCGCATTCAACGGCATCCACGATGCCAATCACCGAAGCATCAACCGGCACGCCGTCGGCGCGATTGGCAAGGCGCGCTGAACTGCCCGCTACAGTGAGAACCGTTTCGCCGATGCCGGCCCCGACGGTATCAATCGCGACGATGCAGGTATTGGTTGGTGTGCCGTCCACGTTAAGTTCGCGCACCAGCAGCAATTTCCAGCCAACGAGTTTCGGATCTTTTTGCGTCGCCACAACAGTGCCGACAACTTTGCCTAATCGCATAATGTTTTACCCGCGCGTTACCCTGCCACGCAGCAACCAGCCTAAAATTAAGGCGCCTGAGATCATGAGCCAAAAGGCCCAGACAGGCGCATCCTCCAGGCCGCTTCTCAAGGAATTCGCAAACAATCCGCCCGCTACAGAAAGAGGTAAGAACAAAGCCGCTAACAAATTCAAGCGATGCCCGACTTCGCTCAGTTCATGACTAAGCCGCGCCTGCTCTTCGCCTTGCCTTGCGATTTGATAATCTAAGGCATTTTTGGCATCGGCATGAACTAACTCCGCAGCGCGCTCATTATCGGCAGCTAAGTCACGCATGGTGATGATTTCCCGCGCTTCAGGCAAGCTTTCGCGTGCCGTTTGCAAAGCCCCCGCCTGGTTTTTGGACGAGCGATAAAGCGGCACCGCGCTTTCTAAAACCGCAAAGTAATCGTGGGCATTTTGCGCTTTCTCATAAGTCGCGTCTAACGCTTCCAAGGCTCTGGCAAACTCTTCCAGATGCGAGCGCAAAGCGCCAACTCCTTCGCGGCCCTCGCTGCTTTTCCACTCGCCTTCAGCATTGCGCCAAAACAACACGCTTTGCCGTTTTGAACCTTCTGCCGAGGGCACTTTATGCAACACCAACAATAAATGACCCTCTTCGGCTATGGCCCGCTGACGCCCACTGCTTTCGCCTAATCGTTCCGTAATCGCTTCCGGCAATTGCCATCCGTGAGGAAAGTTCATTTTGCGTATTGGTTAGTGCCATTAACTAACGGCAAATCTGGCAGATGCCTGAACGCGGCGACAACACAAAACCTTTGGCACCTGCTTCAATACCCGCCGCATTGCCTTCATCCGTATCAATATGCATTTCAGCATGAAAACTGGGATCAACGCGAATCAAGGTATTATAAAGCAACAAGCCTTGATCGCTGCCCGGCAATTCAACACCGATTTCGTCGCCGTCTTTCACACCGAGCAACTGTGCTTCATCGGGATGCAAATGCACATGGCGCTTGGCACGAATTAAAGCATCATCCAGATGAATGCTGCCCGCCGGGCCAACAATTGTAATCGGTGAGCCGGTGCCATGATTGACCGATTGCAAAATCGGCGGCATCACGCCAATCGTTAAAGCATCGGTGCGCGAAATCTCAAACTGGCTTTTGCTGCGCTCCGGCCCTAAAATCCGCACATTCGTGATCGAGCTACGCGGCCCCACAATATGCACGCGCTGCTCCGAAGCAAACTGCCCTTCCTGATACAACCACTTGAAAGGTGTGAGCTTCGCACCCGGCCCAAATAAAATTTCGACGTGTTCCGGTGTCAGGTGTCCGTGCCGCGCCGATATGTTGCAGGGAAAACCATGCTGCGCGATGGATTCCGGCGACGGATATTTGTCGCTGGCCTCCGCGCCGAATGGCGTCGTCTGCTGGCCCGGCGTATTGCTTAATTTTCCCCCTGGTGGCGTAGCGGAACCATTCGTTAAATGGGCCGCCACTTCACGGGAAATCAAGCGCACCAACTCTTCGTGCGAAATCTTCATCTGTTCTTTATCCACTAAGAAACACCAAGAATCACCAAGAATTCGACTTCTCAAAGATTAAGGCAAGAAAATTCAACTTTCTGCTCTATCTTTGTGATTCTTCGTGTGCTTCGTGGAGGAAAATCAAAAGACTTTTTCCAGGTCGGTGTGCGGGCGTGGAATTACATGCACGCTGACCAATTCGCCCACGCGTTGCGCCGCCGCTGCGCCGGCATCGGTTGCCGCTTTCACAGCACCTACGTCACCGGCCACCATTACGGTCACCAGACCGCCACCGATGCTCTGCTTGCCAATCAATTCCACATTGGCCGCTTTGACCATTGCATCCGCAGCTTCCACTGCGCCAACCAAACCTTTGGTTTCAATCATTCCTAACGCTTCACCGTTTGCCATTGTATTTCTCCTTTGCCCACCGCGTTGCGATGGGCTATTTCATTTTGCCCTTGCAGGGCTGTAGAAGTGTGAATTTCCACTCCACATTCCAGGTTCTGCACTAATTAACGCCGTCCGCGCCGCGTGCCTTCTGCGGCTTCAGTTGCTATGCTTGGGGCTGCGCCGCCACTGGCAGGCAAACTCGGCGATTGCGGGCCGCCATCAAGTGAGCCATTCTGGTTTGCCAGATAATTTCCAAAAGCGCGCGGGCTTTTTCCGTTGCCTTTGGGCAGCACTTTCTCCAGGTCAGGATGCGGGCGGGCAATGACATGAGCCGAAATTACTTCGCCCACGCGCCGCGCCGCCGCCGCACCGGCTTCAACTGCCGCCGAAACCGCACCAACATCGCCGCGCACTGTTACCGTCACAAGTGCAGAGCCGACCTGATCGTAACCTTCCAATTGCACGTTGGCCGACTTCGCCATCGCATCTGCCGCTTCAACCAGGGCGATTAAGCCTTTTGTCTCAACCAATCCTAATGCTTCTCCTGCCATGTAGCCTCCTGAGAATAATTCTCTGTTTAATCTTGCTCAATTATGAGCGAAACTGTTTAATCCTGCAAATTACCGTTTCAAGCTTTCAACAATGCGCCGCGTCACTTCGCCAACGAGGTCTTTCAATTCGCCTTCACTCAGGTCGTATTCGCCGCTTCCCTGATTGCCGTTGCCATTTTGAAGAGGCCCGCTTTTGGCCTGATCTCCGGCATAGGCCTGGGCGCCGAAACCACTCATCGGCACGTCCGGCGCATAAGTGATTTTGGGGTCTTTTTGCTTCGATTCGATACGGCAAGCGCCGTTTGCCTGCACGCCATAACGTGTGCGTGCATCCATCAATTCTTGAGCGCGTTCGGGTGAAAACACATTCTCGTTGCCCAGTTGCCGAGCCACTAAGGAAATCTTGGCAAAGTGTTCGACGGTTTCCATCTTATAGTAGGCGTTCATCAAGGTTTGCCCTATGGTGACCACGCCATGATTGGCCAGCAAAAACGCATCATGTTCGTGAACATAATTGTCCATGATGTCCTGTGTCAGCTCATCCGAGCCGGGCACGCCGTATTTGGCAAGAGGCACGCTGCCGAGGGTAATCACCACTTCGGGAAGCGTGCAGCGGTCAAGGCTGAGGCCGGCAACAGCAAAGCCGGTAGCTACAATAGGATGGGCATGACAAACCGCGCGCACATCGGGCCTTGCATCATAAAATGCCCGATGCATTTTCAGTTCGCTGGACGGCTTCATATGACCGCGCAGTTTGTTGCCCTGGCGGTCAATAACAACCAGCATGTCCGGCGTTAAATAGCCTTTGGAAACGCCGGTTGGCGTTGCCAAAATCTCTTTATCGTTGAGGCGCACCGAAATGTTGCCGTCGTTAGCCGCGACATATTCGCGCTGCCAGATACGCCGTCCGATCTCGCAAATCTCCTCGCGCAAGGCGCGTTCGTTGAAATTGCTCTCCGCCATTATTCGTCCTTTTCTGCCTTATTCTTCAAGGGTTTTTTACTATTTCCTGCTACCATCACTTCAACTTTGGCTGCGCGGAGCGCGCGCGCGAACTCGCTGCCGCCGCTTGTTTCGGGTGCCGTATCCGTTACCAAAATATCTACTTCGTTCCAGGGTGCCACTAAAACCATGTCGCGTCGGTTGAACTTTGCGGAATCAAGTAACAGCACCACGCGATTAGCTCGTGCCATCAGTTCGCGCTGAGCTTCCACTTCCCAATGATTGGAATCGAAAAAGCCTTCGCTATCGGCACCGCTACCGCCAAGAAACAACAAGTCCGCCGAATGAATTTGCGACAAGGTGTGTGCCACATGCGGCCCGATAAGCAAATCACGCCGCGAATAGACCATGCCGCCGGTTACCAAAACATCCACGCCCAAATTGCCGCCCAAAAGCGTGGCCGCCGGCAGCGAATTGGTCACTACAGAAATGCGATGATGCACCAGATGCCGCGCTAAGGCTAAACAAGTCGTGCCACCCGCCAACATTACGCTTTGCCCATCGTTGACTAAAGTCGCTGCCAGAGCGCCGATACGCGTTTTGGAGCTGCTGTTAATGGTGTCGCGCTCGGCAAAAGGGCGCGCTTTATCGGCGATTTTGTGAGTAGAAAGGGCCGAAGGCGAGGTTAGTATTTCAGCTTGAGATGCCGCTTTATCGGTCTGTGGCAGGGAAGGCGGCATCGCGCCGCCTCGCGTGCGCTTCAAGCGCCCGGCGTTGTGCAACGCTTCCAAATCGCGGCGCACCGTCGCATCCGAAACACGCAGTTGACGGGCCAGGGTTTTCACTTCCAAAAACGGTTGGCGCGCTAAGCTGTCTTCAATTTTGCGCAAGCGGTGTTCGCGGAGCATTGATTCAAGAATAATTCAACTTTGCGCATTTGTCAACATTTTCAATCAAATTTAATCAACAATTACAAAGCTGTCGGTGCCGCGATGGAACATGTAGAGCCTATATGGGTGCAAGATTAATGGTTTTGAAACTCTAACGAAACATATTTGAAACACCCTTTAGTGCATAATGGGATAACCCCTGAGAAGTTTTGGCGTTTACAATTCGGAATCTTATTTACAGGAGAGCATGCATGGCGATGGGAAAATGGCTTTGCACGACTTGTAGGACAAGATTGATGCTTGGTGCTTCAACTCTGTTATGGGCACTTGTCGGACACGCCGACCAGGAAGCGGCGGATAAAGCTGTCAACGCTGGAGATACGGCGTGGATTCTAATTTCGGCAGCTCTGGTTCTACTCATGACACCGGCCTTAGCGTTTTTTTACGCCGGCATGGTGCGCGCCAAGAATGTGCTGAATACCCTTTTGTTGTCCTTCGGCGCCGCAGCGATTATTGGTGTTGCCTGGATTCTCATTGGTTACTCGCTGGCGTTTGGCAAAGGAAATCCATTTATCGGCGACGCCAGTTACGCGCTGTTAGATGGCGTCACCTTGGATGCCGGGCCTATTGCTACGACAGTCCCGCATCAAGCGTTCATGATCTATCAGGCCATGTTCGCCATTATCACCCCGGCTCTCATTTCGGGCGCGATTGTGGAGCGCATGAAGTTCACAACTTTTATAGTCTTCATGCTCTTCTGGAGCCTGCTTGTGTATGCGCCCGTTGCACATTGGTTCTGGGGTGGCGGCTGGCTTGCCGAAATGAAAGCGCTGGATTTTGCAGGCGGCGCTGTAGTGCATATTACAGCGGGCTTTTCGGCATTAGTGGCAGCTTTAGTGGTTGGGCCACGACGAGGTTACCAGATTCAACCTTTGCGTCCTCACAATTTGCCTTTTACCCTGCTGGGCGCCGGACTATTATGGTTTGGCTGGTTTGGTTTCAATGCCGGCTCGGCTTTAGCCAGTGGACGTCTGGCAACAGCGGCGTTTGTAAACACCAATACCGCCGGTGCTACAGCGATGCTGGTGTGGATGCTGCTTGATCAAATTACGCGTAAGGAAATGACGGCTTTAGGCGCGGCCACCGGCGCCATTGCCGGTCTGGCCGGTATTACACCGTCTGCCGGTTTTGTGTCACCGCTCAGCGCTGTTGCTATCGGCGCGATTATCTCGTGTGTCTGTTACGTTTCCGCTAACTGGCGCGCCAAAAGCCCGCTTGATGATTCGCTCGATGCTTTTGCCGTGCATGGTGTAGGCGGTTTTTGCGGCACTTTGCTAACCGGCGTTTTCGTGACGGCTTCATTGCAAAATATCAATCCTGCTGCCAAAGCGGGGTTGTTTGAAGGCGACATAAGTGCATTTACCACACAATTAATCGCCTGTGTCATCACCGCCGTTTATGCTATGGCCATTACTTTTATACTGCTAAAAATCCTGCAAGCGACGATGGGCCTGAGAGTCAGTGCAGATGAAGAAGATCGCGGCCTTGACATGCATTCGCACGGCGAAGAAGCCTATGCCGAAGCCGGCGCCTGAAGATTTCTTGCCTGCGCTTATCAAGCTTTGCGCAAGCGGACTTCGGCTTTTTTGAAGCCCGGCGTTTTAGAGCGCGGGTCGAGTTTACGCGGCACTAAACAATTGGCTTCGGGATAATACATCGCTAAGTTGCCGGGGCGAATGTCTACAATGGCTGCCACGACTTTCATGCTGCCAACTTCATTTTCGACAATCATCGGTGTGCCTTCGCTTGCGTCTAACTTATCAGCATCGGCTTGCGAAAGCATAACCACATCGCGCCGCTCGTTGCCGCGATATAAATCGGATTCTTCATAAACGACAGAGTTGAATTGGCCTTCGGAGCGAATCGTCATCATGCGATAAACATCGTCTGTAGGCGCTTCGGGCAAAGCCGTAACGGCAAAGTGCGCCTTGCCATCGGGCGTGTTGAATTTGGGTGCGTGGAAAACACGGCCTTTGATTTGGAACTCTTCTTTGGTCTTGCCGATTTGTTCCATTGCTTCAAAACCGCTTACCACTTTAGCGATCTCTTCGCGCAGTTTTTCGTGCGAGTGCATGGCTTTCCAATCAATACGGCCCGACGGCAAGATACGCTCGGCAATATCGGCGATGATGTCCACTTCCGAGCGCATTTCGCCTTCAAGATACGGCTCGCCGCCTTCAGACAAGCGGACATAGTTGAACATGGATTCTTGCGTGGTAGCTTGCGCTTCTTCGTCACGTGCTAAAGCCGGCAAGAGAATAGTGGTTTGTCCGCGTCCTTTGGCATGACCTTCATTGAGTTTGGTGGTAATGCTCACCATCAAGGGAATTTTCTTGAGCGCTTGGCTCGACCATTCGCTGTCGGGGTTGCTGCCGTAAAGATTGCCGCCAAAGAGAATTGCGGCTTTGATGCGGCCTTCATGTGCGGCCACCATCGAAGAATAAGTGTCCTGGCCTTGTTGGGGCGCCGGCTTGATGCCGTAAACCTCTTCCATCTTTTGGGCAAAGGCGCTTTTCATTTCGGGAGAAACGCCCATCGAGCCAACGCCTTGCACATTGGAGTGGCCACGAATCGGCATTAAGCCGCTGCCTTCCCGCCCCAACCAACCGCGCGATAATGCCAAGTTGCCCAGCGCCAAAATATTGTCCACACCGTTAGTGTGATGCGTTAGCCCCATCGCCCAGCAGAAGATGCCATTCGGCGCCGCACAAAGCATTTCAACGGCTTGATCTATTTGCTTTCTCGGCACACCGGACAAATTCACCAGATCATCCCAGGAGGTGCTTTGCGCTTCAGCTTTGATTTCATCCCAACCTGCCGTGTAATTGCCGACAAAATTTTCATCTATAGCGCCGCGTTCGATAACACCTTTTAATAAGGCTTTAAAAAGCGCCACATCGCCGTTGATATGTGGCTGCAAATATAAGTCACTGGTTTGCGAGCCGAACAAAAAACTGGCCGGTTGCGAGGGCACGCGAAAGCGCACCAGGCCCAACTCTTTCAGCGGATTGATAACAATGACTTTGCCGCCGCGCTTGCGCAGGTTAACCAGTTGCGTCATCAAACGCGGATGATTGCTGGCTGGATTAGCGCCGACCACCATCAACAAGTCGGTTTTCTCAACGTCTTCAAGAGAAACCGAGGCCGTGCCGGAGCCATAGATTTGACCGAGCGCCACACCCGATGCCTGATGGCAGTAAAACGAGCAGTTATGAATGTTGGCCGTGCCATAAGCGCGCGCTACCAACTGCATGAGAAAAGCGGCTTCGTTGGAAAACCGGCCCGATGCATACCAAAAGGTTTCTTCCGGTTTCGCGGTCTTGAAAGCTTCGGCGATGCGCTTTAAGGCTTCATCCCAACCGATGCGGCGATAGCGCGTATCGCCCGCT
>DASWNL010000402.1:0-9363 GCA_036399215.1 Abditibacteriaceae bacterium | reverse complement strand
ATGGCACCTTAAGCGGCACGGCGCCCAATGTCACTTATTCACCGAATGCCAATTACCACGGCGAAGACAAATTCTTCTTCCAGGCCAACGATGGCAAAGTGAATTCAACGCCGGTGCAGATTTTAATTACGGTGAATTCTGTCAACGATGCACCGACTATAAGCCGTCTGACAGTGCAGACAGGCAATGAGGACACCTCACAGGGTCTGCCGGCGCATGTCGTGATAAACGGCAGCGATGGCGCCGATGTGGACGGCCATGCTATCTATCTGAAGATCGAATCGCTGGGTGTCGGCACACTCAGAGTGAATAATGAACTGGCTGTAGCTGGCCGTCCGATTTACCCCTCGGATTATCTTCATTGGATTCCCCCGGCCAATGCCACCGGTTTGCTGACCATAGCCAATCTGCGCGCCTTCGATGGCGCCTTAGCTTCAGCACAGGTAGTGCCCTGGCAATGCAATCTGGCGCCGGTGAACGACCGGCCCACAGCGCAGGGCCTGACGGTTTACAGATCGGAAGACACACCTTATAACGGCACCTTGGTGGGCAAGGATGTGGAGAATGATCCTCTCACCTTCCGCATTACTCAGGCGCCGCAGCATGGCACTCTTTCGGGCACGCTACCGGCCTTTACTTATACACCGGATGCCAACTACACTGGTGATGACAGCTTCCAGTTTGTGACCAACGATGGGCAACTTGATTCGGCTCCAGCCACTATTCTTTTCCACCTTGAAGCGAAGAATGATGCGCCGACTTTAACGCAAGTCAACGACTTAACCGGCGCTCTGGAAGATTCGCCCTTTGAGATTGCTTTTGCTACTTTGGCTGGAGCCGCCGATGAAGCCGATGTGGACAATGATGCCATAGCATTCCGTATTGAAAGCATCGAAGCCGGCACTTTAACCAAGAACGGCGTAGCTGTCACAGCCGGCACTCTCTTTAATGTGGGTGACACACTCATCTGGACAGCGCCTGCCGATGCTAACGGCACCGATACCGCCTTCTCCATCAAGGCCTGGGACGGCAAATTGGCTTCGGCCACAGCCGTTGACGTAACCATTGCCGTCGAAGCAGCCAGCGATGTGCCAGTGGCGCAAAACCAAAGCGTGAATACCAGTGAAGATGAGCCTGTTGGCATCACGCTTTCGGCCCAGGATATAGATGGTGACGCTCTGACTTACTCAATTGTGGCCCAACCACAACATGGCACATTAACCGGCACAGCGCCGAACCTAACCTACACACCCAATGCCAACTATAGCGGTGAAGACTTCTTCACCTTCCAGGCTAACGATGGCGCTCTGGATTCCAACATTGCGACTGTAGCCATTGTTATCGCGGCCAAAAATGATGCGCCTGTTGCACAGAATCAGACTGTGACAACCAACGAAGACCAGGCCAAAGCCATCACGATGGTTGGCACAGACGCGGATGGCGATGCACTGTCCTACTCTATTGTCACCTCACCACAGCACGGCACTTTAAGTGGCAGCGGCGCGAATCGCACTTACACACCTGATGCCAACTATAGCGGCAGCGATAGCTTCACCTTCAAAGTGAATGACGGCACAACTGATTCCAATACTGCTACGGTTTCTATTACGGTTGCACCTGTGAATGATGCGCCGGTTGCATCAGACCAGGCAACAAGCACAACCGAAGATACCGCAAAACCTATTGCACTTTCAGCTTCGGATATAGATAGCGATGCGCTGACTTATGAAATCGCCAGTCAACCGCAACATGGCAATCTAAGCGGCACCGCACCGAACCTGACCTACACGCCAGATGCAAATTACAGCGGTGAGGACAGCTTTACTTTCAAGGCGAAGGATGGCTCTCTTGATTCCAACATAGCAACCGTTACTATTGCTATTGCTGCTAAAAACGATGCACCTGTTGCACAGAATCAGACTGTAACAACGAACGAAGATCAGGCCAAGGCCATTCTCTTAGGTGCCAGTGATGCCGACGGCGATGCGCTGACCTTTAACATTGTTGCTGCACCACAGCATGGCGCTTTAAGTGGCAGTGGCGCGAATCGCAGTTACACACCTAACACCAACTATAGCGGCCCCGACAGCTTCACCTACCGCGTTAACGACGGCACGACAGATTCCAATACCGCTACGATTTATATCATCGTTACACCTGTGAACGATGTGCCGGTTGCATCAGGCCAAACGGTGAACACAACCGAAGATACCGCAAAATCTATTGCACTTAGTGCTACCGATAGCGAAGGCGAGGCTTTGAGTTACACCATCGTATCACAGCCGCAGCATGGCACTCTTAGCGGCACGGCGCCTAATTTGATTTATACGCCGAATGCTAACTACAATGGTAGCGATAACTTTTCGTTTAAGGCCAACGATGGCAGCGCTGATAGCAATGTAGCCACAGTTAGCATCAGCATAAGCGCCGTCAATGATGCGCCGACGCTAACAACCATCAATACTCTCAACGGTGGATTAGAAGACACATCTTTCACTATCTCTTTCGCGACGTTGGCCAGTGCTGCCAACGCGGCAGATGTTGAAGGTAGCTCGCTGAGTTTCCGCATTGAAAGCGTCCAGACCGGCACCATGACTAAGAATGGCGTTGCCGTTACAGCAGGAACGCTGCTCTCCGCTGGTGAAAGCCTGTCCTGGAAAGCGGCAGCTAACGCGAACGGCACACTGAATGCTTTTGGCGTTAAAGCCTGGGATGGCGCTCTGGCTTCGTCAGGCGAAATATCCGTAAAAGTTAATGTCGCTGCCGTTAATGACGCGCCTGGCTTTTTGCTAAACGGCACTTCGCTCACAGTCAAGAAAAATGCCGCCGCGCAGAGCTATGCCGGCTGGGCAACAAATATCAGCGTAGGGCCTGCCGATGAAAGCGCGCAAACTAAGACGTTCGTTGTAACTAACAGCAACACGGTGTTGTTCTCAGCACAGCCCGCCATCAGCAGCACCGGCACTTTGACGCTCACACCCGCCAAGAATAAAACCGGCACTGCTACAGTTACGGTGAAACTGCAAGACAGCGGCGGCACAGCTAATGGAGGTCTTAACACCTCTACCACGCAAACTTTTACTATCCGCATCGGTTAAAGTCGCTGTGGCAAAACGAAAAGGCGCACTAAGAACTCTTAGTGCGCCTTTTTATACTTCCTTATGCTTTACAGCTAAATTATTTAAGGTGTTGTCTCCTGGCCTTTCGATCTGTCACGCCACCGCTTTAATAATGCCATGCGTTCATCGTAACGCCTTTGATAGCGTTCGCGCATTTCAAGAGGTAATACGGAAAACAGGCGATGCTTTGCCGGTGCATAAAACGGATTATAGGTATCACGAAACTCTTGAATGGCGCGCCCATGCCAGTCGTTGGGCAAGGGCGGCGGGCTGTAACTTCCCAGAGACATTTGCCATTCTCGCATTTGCATTCTTTGCTCGCGAGTGAGAATGGCCGCTAACTTTTGATGAAGCCTTTCAGCTTCATGGTCAGTCATCGTAACACGTTGAAGCCATGGCGTAATCAGGGAGTTCAAGCGTGACATTTGGTAAGGGTTTAATGCTTCTTTACCCGTTTGCGGTAGCTCATTGAGGCCACGCACGTAAAAACTGAGTTGACTCTTCGGTGGGCGCTGGACAGTGCCTTGCCCGTAGTCGGGAATAAGTGAAGGCGCTGCTGAAAATTTACCGGTCGAAGGCAACAGCACAATAGCAAGTGGCACAATAATGCCAAAAGTGCCAAATAACACCAGAGACCCCTGAATGAACTGGCTTTTCTTCGTTATGCCCCGGCTTTGCATGTCACCAGTTTAGCGGCCTATTGTAGCTTTTATACCATCGCGCTGTCCAAATCGTAAACTTGCAGGCATCATCATTTTGAAGCAGGTTCAATTCCATGAGTATTAGCCGCACTAAAGCCGCGTTGCTGGGCTTGGAGAGCGTTACCATTATTGAGCGAGGCCATTATCAAGCCTTCAATGGTCAGCGCGTAGAAGTAAAAGAAGCCGTCAAAGCGGCGTGCGAAAATACTGTTGCTTACGAGCCAGGTGTTGTGCCGCAGGTTGAGATTGCAGGCTCATTTTCCACAACCATTGAAGTTGCCAACATCAGCACTTTGCAGGCGGGAAAGCAGTTACAGGAAAATGGTTTAAATCCTCTTGCGTTGAATTTCGCCTCGGCCAAAAATCCTGGAGGTGGTTTTCTGTCCGGCGCGCGGGCACAGGAGGAATCGCTGTGTCGCGCTTCCGGTTTATACGCTTGCCTGAACAGGCAGCCGTATTATGACCACCACCGCAAATTGGGCGGCGGCTTTTACACCGACTACGCGCTCTATTCCCCTGATGTTCCCGTCTGGCGCGATGAAAAAGAGAATCTACTGAATGAAACTTGGCCGCTTTCATTCATTACAATGGCCGCGCCGAATTACCGGGCGCACGGCTTTGACCCCGCTACCAAGCCAAAACTACTGGCCGAGTTTGATAAACGCATTCGCAAAATCTTACTCATCGCTCTGGAAAATCGTCATCCCTCTTTAGTCTTAGGTGCCTGGGGCTGCGGTGCCTTCGGCAACGATTCCAAGGATGTCGCGCCGGTATTTGCCAGGCATCTGCAAAGCGAATTTGCCGGCGCCTTTCAACACATCATCTTCGCGATTCTCGACAGGTCAGAAGACAAGCACTTCATCGGGCCGTTTGAGGAAGTTTTTTATCTACGAAGGGACACAAATAAATACTAAGATTGGTTAGAAAAAATTATAAAACCTGGCACCATGCACCAACACAGTGCTTTATACGCAATCTTGAACCATCACCGCACCGCCAGCTAAAATAGGGAGCAATCATGTCTGACCGAACACGCACCCAAATCGCCGAGCAACGTATCCAGGAAGCTCTCGAAAGCGGAGCTATTGACTTGGATTTGTCATTACTGGATTTGAACACTCTGCCAGAATTATTAGGTCAACTCACGCAGATTGAGAGCCTTGATATCTCATACAACGAACTCGGCGATTTGCCGGAATTATTAGGTCAACTCACACAACTTCAAACGCTCAATGTCTCACGTAACCGACTCAGCGCCTTGCCTGAATGGTTAGGCCAACTCACACAACTTCAAAGCCTTTTTCTACACAATAACCCCGCGCTTAATTTGCCGCCGGAGGTTTTGGGGCCGGACTGGGTGGAAGTTCAATTAAACCAAATTAAGTCTGCGCGTCCGGCGGATATTTTGGAGTATTATTTTCGCAGCCGGCAAAGCCGCCCGCTTAATGAAGCGAAATTGATTCTTGTCGGGCGCGGCGGAGCCGGAAAAACTTCGCTGGTCAACCGTTTGTTGCATGGTGGTTTCGATAAAGATGAACGAAAAACTCCCGGCATCAGCATCACGCCGTGGGAGTTGGCATTGGGCGATGAGAAAGTGCAGCTCAATATTTGGGATTTTGGCGGGCAGGAAATCATGCACGCCACCCACCAGTTTTTCCTTACAGAACGCAGCCTTTATCTCTTAGTCGTCAACGCGCGCGAAGGCGAGCAGGATGCCAACATCGAATACTGGCTGCGGCTTATTGAAAGCTTCGGCGCCCAATCGCCGGTCTTGGTCGTTATCAATAAAGTCAAAGATCATCCCTTCGATCTCAACCGGCGCGGCTTGCAAGAGAAATTCCCGGCCATTCGCGGCTTTATTCAGACCGATTGTGAAGATGCGACGGGCATCGAAGAATTGCAGCGTGCCATTGAGCGAGAAACCGACCGTCTCGAACATCTGCGCGACCCGTTTCCGGCCAGTTGGTTCTCCATCAAACGTCATCTCAGTAACATGGAGAAAAACTTCATTAGCTACGAGGAATATCAGGCGGAATGCCGGACTCTGGGCGTAGAGGAAGCGCATAGCCAGGAAACCTTAGTGGGGTTTCTGCATTGCCTTGGCATTGTGCTGAATTTCAAGGACGACCCGCGCCTGGCTGATACGCACGTTCTCAATCCCGAATGGGTGACAGGAGGCGTTTACAAAATTCTCAATGCGGAGAAATTGGTGAAAAGCGGCGGCATTTTGCGAATGGCGGATTTGCGAACCATTCTGCCTACCGCAGATTACCCGCGCCGCACCCACGCTTTCGTGATGGATTTTATGCGCAAGTTTGAACTGTGCTTTCACTTTGAAGATGGCCACGAGCGTTTTCTGATTCCCGAACTGCTCGGCAAAGAAGAGCCGCCGCTGAACGAGTTTGACGACAGAGATGCTTTGCGTTTTGAGTATCACTACAATATTCTGCCGGAGGGTTTGCTGCCGCGCTTCATTGTTCGCACGCACGAGATGAGCAGTGGCCAACCGCGCTGGCGCACCGGCGTAGTCTTAGAATATGAGGGCAACCAAGCCTCGATAAAAGCCGATGTGCAAGATCGCAAAGTTTTCATTGCAGTTATTGGCCCACCTGCCGGACGGCGCCGTTTGCTATCCATCATTCGCTCGCACTTCGACCATATTCATCGTTCCGTTGCGCGCCTCGAAGCTACCGAAATGGTTCCTATTACATCGAATGCCAGGCAAGTTATACCCTACCGCGATTTGTTGGTTATTGAAGAGAATGGTAGGGAAAAACTTGACATGGTGGTTGATAGTGCGCTCGTAGAGGTAGATATTACCGCCGTGCTGAATGGCATCGAAACGAAACAGCAACGAGAGAATCGCAATAATAAAAAGGTAGGCATAGAACCGAAAACGCTAGTTTATAGTTACTCACACAAAGATGAGGCACTCCGAGATGAATTGGAAACGCATCTATCTTTATTAAAACGACAAGGGGTTCTTTCCATTTGGCACGATCGCAAAATCTTACCTGGTTATGAGTGGGTAAAAGAGATAGATGAAAACTTCAAAACGGCTGACATCATTTTACTGCTTGTAAGCGCCGATTTCATCGCTTCGGACTATTGTTGGGACATTGAAGTGAAAGAGGCTATGCGACGACATGAGGCAAAGGAAGCACATGTGATTCCAATAATTTTGCGCGACTGCGATTGGAGTTCTGCACCATTTGGCAAATTGCAAGGCTTGCCGAGAGATGGCAAGCCGATCACCCTATGGCCTGACAAGGACACCGCCTGGAAAGATGTAGCAGTGGGCATCCGACGGATTGTTTAAGGATTTGATAGGTGGGGCCGCCCTAAAACGAAGAAGTAAGATGAAAAACCACTTTATATCTCTCTATAGTTGAGATTTAAACCACGCCGCCTTGCATTTGCTGCTCCCACAGTTCGGCGTAGTAGCCGCCTAAATTGAGCAGTTCGTCGTGTGTGCCCATTTCGACGATGCGGCCTTTTTGCATGGCGACGATTAAATCGGCGGTGCGCGCTACACTCAGGCGATGAGCGATGATAAAGGTAGTGCGGCCCGTAGATAATCTTTCCAAGGCTTCCAAGACTAAGGCTTCACTGTTGGCATCAAGGTTACTGGTGGCTTCATCCAAGATCAAAACTGCCGGGTCTTTCAAAAAGGCGCGGGCAATGGCAAGGCGCTGCACCTGACCACCGGATAAGCCAACACCGCGTTCACCAACAACGGTTTCATATTGATCGGGCAGTTGCAAGATGAACTGCTCGGCGTTGGCGGCCCTTGCGGCAGCGAACATCTCTTCCACACTGGCATTACGCCGGCCATACATGATATTTTCCCGCACTGTCCCACGAAACAAGACGGGCTGCTGAGGCACAATGCCGATATTATGACGCAGCGAATTGGTGGTTACCTTTTGCACGTCATGGCCTTCGATAAGGATGCGGCCTTGTTCGGGCTTGTAAAAGCGCGACAGCAAATTCATCAGCGTGCTTTTACCCGAACCGCTGCCTCCTACCAAAACCACGCGCTGGCCGGGCTGCGCCTCGAAATCTATGTTCTGCAAAATCCATTTGCGATCTTCATCGGGATAGCGAAATGAGATGTTTTCAAACCTGACACCGGCAGGCCGGGTGACTTGCAGTTCCTTAGAGTTTTCTTCGTCTTTAATAATCGGCACGGTATCGAAGAATTCGGCCACGCGATTGGCTGCGACTGCCGTCACCTGCAACTGCGCGAACATATTATTGATGAAGTTGACCGGTGCTAAGAGCTTTTCCGTATAAAGATAAAACAAAACCACATCGCCTTCAGTGGCTTGCCCATTGATCACGCGATAAGCGCCGAAAACCAGAACAATGATAAGGCCCAGTGTGGCTAGCGATTCGGAAACCATCATGAGAACCGCTTGCAGGAAAACCTGGCGCAAGGTGTAGCCACGCAGCACGCGAACCTGGCCTTGCACGCGGCGCTTTTCGTAATCTTCGTTGGTGAAAGATTGCACTTCGCGAATCATGCTGATGCGCTCTTGCAAGTGCCCGGCGACACGCGAATTGGTTTCCATAGTCTGGCGGCTGGCCTGGCGCACGCGGCCTTTCATGAAGCGCGTCGAAAGTCCAAAAGCTGGAATCGTCGCTAAGGAAACCAAAGCCCACTGCCAGTCATAATAAAATAAAATGCCCAATGACCACAGGGCAATTAATGCTTGCTGCGAGCCTTGAATGAACATCATGTCGAAGGCGTGCTGCGCCGTTGCCACATCGCCCATAACACGCGTTACAATCGAACCCGTTGGCCTTTGCGTATGAAACTCCAGCGACAATCGTTGAATGTGATCGAAAAGCTGATAGCGAATGTCGCGGACGGCATTGGTTTCGGCAACTTTGCCCCAGTAATGGCGCGCTAAAGTGACAAGGGCGTGCAACACTATCAAACCGCCTAACAAAGGCAACATGTCGAACAGCGTTTCAAAGCGCGTTGCTGCCGTTACATTTTGCACGCGAATGACGTTATCCATGACGTTCTTGAAAAAGAGTGGCATGTAAAGCGGCAATATCATGCGCAGCAAACCCGTGACTCCAGCCCCAATCAACCACCATTTATAAGGCTTGGTAAAAGAAAGCAGGCGCCACAGATTTTTCAGGCTGCCGTCATCGGGAATTGCGCTCTGCTCAGGATTGCGCAAGCGGCTTCTACTATTTGCCGATGCTGGCGCAGGGGCCGGAGGGGTGTTGCGAAGGTTGCGAAAGGTGAATCTAACGGGAAGGGGAAAAGGGCTTTTCATGACGGGGGCCGGCGCTGATGAAAAATCACAGTGCGCCGCTTCGTCATTACAGGGTCTGTTTCTATGACGTTCTGGAACAATCACTTCTGCAATGCGAAGCCGATGAAATTTCAGCGCGAAACGAGGCGCTAAACCTACTTGTAACCCAATCTTCCGCGCTTGATAACCCGTTTTGAGAAAGAAATTACAGAGTTAAGTAAAAGCGGTGCAAAACCCCATCCCCGTCCCTTCCCCTTGCTAAGGGGAAGG
>DASWNL010000401.1:0-11427 GCA_036399215.1 Abditibacteriaceae bacterium | reverse complement strand
ACGCCCTCTTCCAATCGAGACACTTATCAGACTCAAAGATTGGAAGAGGGCGTCAGCCCCGCTCTTTATTTCTTCACAACCCTTGCACCAAACAAACCGCCGGCCATTGCACCGGGGTGAGCTTGTAGTTTGACCGTCACTTTTTCGCCGCCGTCGGGCAGGGGAAAAGCCATATCGAAAAATTCGTTAGGCTTGTTGTTATTGAGGCGCACAGTGCCAGCGACTTTGCCGTTGATGAGCACATCGAAGACGCGATTTCCAACATCACTGCCCCAGAAAGTCAGGACTAATTCAGAGGGCGTGGCCGGTTTTTTCATATCGAAGGCAAACCAGCCGCCATCGCGTGCATCGCGCCATTTGCGGTTGTTGAAGTCGCCGGCAAAAGTCCTTTCGCCTTGCAGATTATGGTCGCGCTCGGCCTGCATTTCGCCGGTTGCGAAAAAGTCCACACTGCGCGCTTCAAGGTCTTTTTTGCGCTGTTCTTCGGCGCGATAAGCAGCTTCGCGTGCTTCCCATTCTTCTTTGGTAAAGACATCGAAATAAATCGAAAAGCGCTCGTGATGCGCATTGTAAAACGGCTCGAAGTGAATATCCTGCGGTTTGCCGATGCCGGAGGTTTTAAAGTTCAACGCCTCGCCTGCTACAGGCTTTAACCAACTTTCTAAAGGTTTGCCACTGGTAATGAGAACCGGCACCTGAGGCAGGTCGCCGCCAATATCACCGACGCTGTTGCCGTAAACGCGCTTATCATCTAAACCTTGCGTGCCGAGTGTGCCGGAAAGTGTGACCGGCCCATAAAACAAAGCGATACGTTTGGGATTATCGGGCATCGCTTCCTGGCGCAGTTGCAACGGTAACCAGTAAGTGATTTTGTCGCCCGCTTTCCAGGTGCGCGTGAGCAGGGCATAGCCATTTTCGGTCTGGAACGGTTGCTTTTTGCCATTAACTTCAACCGTTGGCGTGTGGCTGAGCCACTGGGGAATGCGCAGGCGCAGAGCAAGATTCTGCGATTGCCCGCCAAAGGTCAATTGCACTTTGCCGTTGTCGGGATAAGCGGTTTCCTGACGCAATGTCAGGCCTTTGTCTTTCCAATTCAATTGAGAAGGAATGAATAAATTCACCCACAAGTTGTTGCCACCCTGAAAGTAAATCGAGTCGCTATATTTGTTGTGGTTTTCGATGCCTGAGCCAACGCAACACCAGAATGAATCGAAGGGGTTGGAGTAAGTTTTAAAATGCCCCGGCAAAAGCGAAACATAGTAGCACATCATGCCGGTTTTGGGGTCTTGCGATGCCAGAATGTGATTGTATAAAGCGCGCTCGTAAAAATCGGCATAGCGCCCCTCTGGCTGCCAACTAAACAGGTGACGTGTCAGCTTCAACATGTTGTAGGTGTTGCAGGTTTCGGCAGTGGATGGCCCCAAACGGTCATTTAATTTATCGGGTGGCCCCAGATGTTCGCCGATGCTGTTGCCCCCCATCGCATACGAATGATGATTGATTAAGCGCTCCCAGAAAAAGCGTGAAACCGTGCCGAATTCTTCTTCACCGGTGAGTTCGTAAAGGCGCGCCGTGCCGATAGCTTTGGGCACCTGTGTGTTGGCGTGTTTGCCCGCCAACTCGTCGCGCCCGGCGGCTAATGGGTCAAGAATGGCGCGGTGATAAAACTTCTTCGCTAAGTCCAGATATTTGGTTTCACCGGTAATGGCATAAAGCTGCGCTAAGCTCTCGTTCATGCCGCCATGTTCGCAGGCCAGCATCCTTTGCCACTGCTCGTCATTCAGGTTTTTGGTGACTTCAATGGCCCAATCGCCAAATTTGGAAACGACGGTTTTTGCTTGTTCATTGCCGGTTAAAACGTAAGCATCCAGTAACCCGGCGTAGATTTTATGCTGCGTATACCAGGGCACCCAGCCGCCATTCAAATCAAAGCCTGCCGAGCGGATATTGCCCTGCGAAACCTCGCGAAAAATACGCTCCGCATCGGGAATGGCCCCGACGTAGTTTTTCAAAACACCATCTTTATACTGCGCCTGGCACAAGGCTAATTCAGTTACGATGTAAGCCACGCGTTGCTTCCATTTTTCATCGCGTGTTGCGGCGTATTCTTGCGCTAAAGCGGTTAGGTAGTGGCCTAAAATATGGCCCGAAATGCCCTGCGCTTCCCAACCGCCGTAAAGCGCGCCTTTGGGTTGCAATCCGGCGTAGAGCCGGAAGCGATGTAATAAACGGTCTGGTTCGAGGTCAAGCAAATACTTCGCATTACGTGCCTGCGCCGCCGTAAAGGGGCTATCCAGTAGTTGCACTTCGCCAAGCGCAAACGGCTGTGCTTGAGAGACGATTTTAGGCTTCACAACTTCTGGCGAGGCGGCTGACACAACTGAACTAAGCAAGATCGTGGTGCCGAATAAAAGGTGTTTCATAAGGTTTGGCTTTAAGGTTCTCATTTAGATGCTGAAACTAAAGTAAAGCAAAAATCCGCTGCACAAAGGCAGCGGATTTTTCTTTTTTAACATTGATGCGATATTAGTTCCCAACCTCAGTTTTGATGGCATAGAGGCGCAACATTGAAGGCTGCGGCCAGGGCGCAGGGCGCGGCTTGTCGCGGTTAGATTCCAAAGTCTCCCAACGCAGGATATAACGAATAGCGGGTTTATCGCTAACACCTGTATCGCCGCCGGTTTTCACTTTTAAGCCTTCAAAAGTGCCTTCAATTTTGCCCAGTTCCGGCGGCGTATTCTGCCGTTGGATTTTGCCCTTTGCGCGCAAAGTTTGCGGATCAAGCAGCCAGATGCCGCTGCCAAACTGGACGTGACGAAAGCTCTGCGTCAGGCGGCCATCAACTTCATGAGTTACGGGGCCAAGGCCGATGCCAAAGTTCAAAGTGCCACCGCCGCCAAACTCCCAGCGCCAGGGCCAATCGGTGGTTTGGTAGAGTTTCCAGGTGCCGTTTTCAAGTCGCGCCGTCCACGGTTGCGTGTGCCCCTGCGCATCGTGCTTATGATAGCTGATTGTCACGCGGCCTTTGTCGTCGAAGCCGAGTTTGCTATTGCCGTTAATCATCCCGCCACCAACAGGAACGGCATCTACAATGTCGCAATCTTGTAATCGGATTGGCAAAGCGAGTGGTTCTCCATTGCTCTTCTCCCAATTGAGCAAGTCTTTGCTGCGCGCATAAGACAAGTCATGATTTGTGGCCGCATCCGGCGATTCGCGCCACACCCAGGCTAAGTGGAAGTAGCCATCCGGCCCTTTAATTGGCCCTTCAAAATAAGCGTTGCGCTCGCCTTCACCATCGGTCAAGGGCTTATCCAAAAGGCGCTTCCACGTCTTTGTTTTTAGCTCATAAATATTAAAAATTTGGTTGCCGTTGCCGCTGGAGCCATCACGGTAAGTAAAGAGCAGTTCGTTCTTCGGCCCGCGCAGAAATTTGGGATAAGTAGTGCGTTGTTCTTCACTTCCCACCATCTTTTCGATGCGTTCAAACGTGGAAGCATCCAGCGGCTTTGTCGTCCGAAAATACTTGAGTGGCACGACATGCATATCACCGCTGAGATGCAAAAAACCATCGTCATCTACTACCATTGTGATGTAGTTGTGGCTGTCCCAACCCGTTGTAACCGGCAACTTGCTAAACGTCCACTGTCGTTCGTCGAGTTTGCGTTGCGCAATCGTTAATTGGCGCTTGTCATCATAAAACGCCACAAACTGAAACGGCGCGTGGGTGAGCAAGGCAAAACCCACCGGATGCCCGGCCCAGGCCGGAGCAATATCAAGCGAATCGACCGTTACAGCACGCTCGATTTTATCTTGAGCCAAGGCGAAAGAGGTCAAAGCGATAACCAAAAGGCAAAGCAAAATTTTCATTTAAGGCAGGGGTTTGAAATTCAAAGCGCGCAAGTTGATGGGTTTCCAGTTGCCTGCTGTTTTCAACTGCAAAGTGGCATTGCCCGGCGCGGTGATTTCGATGGTGCCAAGTGTCACTTTTTGAAACCTGGCATAATCGCCGGTTTGCGGAATGGTGGCGCGCACTTTTTGCTGGCCCAAAACCAGGTCGAGGCTTGTGACTTCGGGCGCCGCGACTTCGGCGCTGACTTCATATTTGCCGGGGCGGCTGGCTTTGAAATTCCATTCGACGTAATCTTCGGCGCGTAGCCAGAAACCGAGATTATCTTTACCGCTTTCTTTTTGCTCTACCTGAATTTGGCCGTGCGCGATGGCTTCAACCGGCGAGAGTTGCAAAGTGCCGTCAGCATTTTGTGTGAGGATTTGTTCTTCAACCATTGGTGCGCCTGAAACGACCAGCACTACGGTAGAACTGATGGCATTAGGCGCCTGTTTGGGCACGTCAATCGTCACTCCGCTCTCATCTTGTGTTGCGTTCAATTTAGTTTTGCTATCCATCAAATAGGTAAAGCGCGGCGCGTTTTTCAAGCCGGGGACGATTAGCTTGCCATCGGTCGGCCAATTCCAAACGTGCAAATACAAGGTGGTATTTTTGCCGTCCGACTTTTTGGTGGCGCGACCCCAGTTCAGTTTTTTAAACGGGCTGGCGGTCGTTTCGTAAATGGCTTCTTTATTCCCTTTCATCCACGAGCCGATCTCTCTCAGGCGCTCAACACTGGGGCCGGGAATCAGTCCTTCGGCAGTGGGGCCAACATTCAATAAATAGTTGCCGCCTTTGCTGGCGCAATCTATTAAATTTCGCACCAGAGTTTGCGTAGATTTCCAGTTGTTATCGTGCTTGTTGTAGCCCCAGTGATTGTTCATCGTCATGCACGATTCCCAATCCACGCCGGGGCCAAAACCCGTCGGTGGAATCTCTTGTTCGGGCGTGCCGTAATCGCCAACGCCTTCGCCTTTGTCCATGCCCTGCATTCCAGAACGGCCCTTGCCAACACGATTATTGATGATGATATTGGGCTGCAAAGAGCGCACGTAATTATAAACATCCAAACCGCGCGCATTTGTCCAGGGGCTTTCCCATTCGCCATCAAACCACATAATGCCAATCGGGCCGTAGTTGGTCAATAGCTCCTTGAGCTGGCCTTTCATGTAAGCCGTATAACGATCCATATCCGGTGTGCCGGTGGCTTTGTCATGCCAGGCGCGGCGCGTGCCCCAATCGGGATGATGCCAATCCATAATCGAATGATAAAAGCACAGCTTGATGCCTTCTTTCTGGCAGGCAGCGGCCAGTTCTTTCAAGGGGTCGCGCTTGAACGGCGTGCGCTCAATGTCCCAATCGGTGAGTTGTGATTTAAAGATGCCGAAGCCATCGTGATGCTTGGAAGTAATCACGATATATTTCATGCCGGCATCTTTAGCGAGCTTCACCCATTCCTCAGCGTTGAACTTGGTTGGATTGAATTGATCGGCAAACTTTTCATATTGCGAAACCGGCATTTTGGTTTCTTCCA
Source organism: Abditibacteriaceae bacterium (assembly GCA_036399215.1). Lineage (GTDB taxonomy): Bacteria > Armatimonadota > Abditibacteriia > Abditibacteriales > Abditibacteriaceae > DASWNL01. The sequence goes on along the minus strand of DASWNL010000401.1, from coordinate 6,007 downwards.
TGAACCATTCGCCATAGCTTTTGTTGCCGTTCCATTCACCGGCGGGCACCGCATAAACGCCCCAGTGGATGAACAGGCCAAAGCGTGAATCACGAAACCAATCCATGCGCTTATCGCGTTGCTCTTTGGTTTCGGGCAACGGCTTGAGTGTGCTTTGCGCGTTTTGCGCAAAAACCGGCGCCGACAACGCGCCGCAGAGCAAGGTGAGTCTGGTGAGATTTTTCATGGTGTCTTTCCTGTGGTTTTTATCGTATGCCATTCGAGTTTTGTAAATGTTTCAGAATAAATTCGACAACCGGCTTTGGGTCATCTAAGCCGTGCGGATGATGGCCGATGCCGGGTTTGGCGATGAGTTCAATTGTGCCGCCCAGTGCTTTATAACGCTCGGCAACGATGCCGGTGTTTTCATCCCACGGCACAACATCGTCGGCGTCGCCGTAAACGAAAATCAGCGGCAGCTTTGCATCGGCTAAGGGCTTTAAGTTATCAATTGGGTTGCCTTTGAAAGCTATCGCTTCGCCTTCATTTTGGAAGCCGTAAACTTTTATTGCCTGTTGCCAATCGGCGGGGCTACCCTTGCCTTTTCCTTTGCCGCCGGGCCAGCTTTTGATGTCTAACACGGCGGCATCCGCATAAATGCAGGCCACTTTGTCGGGGTTGGCGATGCCCCAGTTAAAGCAATACAAACCGCCCCGGCTCAGGCCAATTAAAGCGGGTTTTTTTGCCATTGCATAACCTGTTGTCAGTTCCTGATAAGCCTCGTTCCAGTGCTGCACCGCTTCGGGCGCACCGAGCAGATTCGGCGCACTTAAATAGACAATATGAACGCCGCGATTTAAGAGTTCGATTTCGGTTTTGGGAAAGGCATCGAGAAACTCGCCTTTCCACGCCCACAGCTTGCCTGGCAATGGGTTGGTAGGTGCAATTATGCTGATTGTTTTGTTTTGCCCGATTGGAAAATCGTAGCGATTAAAGCCGTTCCACACAGAGACTTTGCCGGGAAACGGCTGCGCGGTTTGCACCTCGATTTGCGCTGTTAATTCGTTGATTTTGGCATTCGCTTCGGGCATTGGCAAGCCTTTGCCAATGCCGGGGCGGGTGTGACCGGTTTCGCTTAACCACGCATCGCGGCGTGTTGCCATGCGTTGCTGAACCAAGCCACGTAAAGGCGCGCCTGCAAAGCGTGAAACGAAGAAACCATCGGCTTCTTTAGCGGATGAAAAATAAGCGATCACCTGTTTAGCTATTAAGCGATGCCCTTCAGCGTTGGGATGCACGCCATCACCGGCAAAGCGAAAGCCCGGTTCGGGTCTTCGTTTTTCTTCTAACGCAGCACTCATCGGGCCATGAATATCAATTACATTCCAGCCGTCTTTACGCCGGGTTAAAAGCCAATTGCTAAAGCGCGTCAGCATTTGGTCGTGCTTGCTTTGCTCTTTGCCCGGCCCGGCGTCGTGAATCGGTGGCGTTAAGAAAACGATTTGCTTTACTCCGGCTTTTTCAAAAGTGGACTTTAGGATTTCCATCGCCGCGACATAGCGCGTGAAGCCTTCATCGTTTTGTGGCAGCGACGAGCCATCATTCATGCCGTAGCAGGCTATCACCCAATCGGGTTTGGTCTTTTCTAAAATGCGCCCGATGCGCTCGCTGATGGTTGGGCGTGGAAAACCATAGGGCTTGATGTGCGTTTCCTGCTGTTCAGTTGGTGTCAGGTCTGCCCCTGTTTCACTGGGCAAGCCGAGATTGATGACTTCGGCGTTTGAGCCTTGCGAAAGCAGCCAGGCTTCGACATCGGTCACATAATCGCCTGCATAAGTGATGCTATCGCCCAAAAACAGGATGCGTTTGGCGTCTTTGATAGCGGGCGCGGCGATGGTGGAAGTGGTGGTCATCAACGTAGAAAGGGCGAGAGCAAAAAAGAGTTTCATAATGGTAAAACGCGTCCCGGCGCACGGGCACCAGTAGGCGGTGTGTTGGTTAGTGAATCTCCTAAATCGGCGCGCATTTGCGCAGCGAACTCTTGCAAGCGCGCTACAACATCAGGATGCTGCGCCGCTACGTCGCGGGTTTCTCGCTCGTCGTTTTGGAGATCGTAAAGCTCGGCTTCTTGCAGTTTAATATTGCGATACCTGCCCGGCATTCCTCCCCCGCCAGGCGCTTGATTGTTCATGGTGCGATAGGTGTGCGGTAACACCAACTTCCACTGCCCATTGCCTGTTGTCACAGCCTGCAATTGATTATTGGCATAGTAAAAAGCGTAGCCTTGGTGTGGATTCTTCGCATCCGGCACGCCGGAGATGAGCGGCCACACATTAAGGCCATCTATTTTGTTCTGCGGTAAGGTGGCATCAACAAGGTGGGCGATGGTCGGCAACAAATCAATTGTCATCAGGCGGTTTTTACAAACCGAGTTGGCTGGAATTTTCTCCGGCCATTGCATCAGGCAGGGCACGCGCGTGCCGCCTTCCCACACTGTGCCTTTGCCTTCGCGGTAAGGTGCCGCTGAGCCGGAATGATCGCCATAGCTCAGCCACGGGCCGTTATCCGAAGTGAAAATGACCAGGGTATTCTCTTCCAACCCATTGCGTTTTAGCGTGCTTATTACTTCGCCCACCGACCAATCAATTTCTGCGATGACATCACCGTATAAGTTTTTGGCTTTGCCTTTGAATTTATCTCCAACAAAGAGTGGCACATGCGGCAAATTATGCGCGAGATAGAAGAAAAAGGGACGCTCCTTATTACGTTCGATGAAGCGCACGGCGCGTTGTGTATATTGCGCGGTAATCTGTTCTAAATCATGCGGCTGCAAGTCAGGGTTGATTACGTTTTCGCCTTCAATAAGGGGCAAAGCGGGATAAGCCCTGGGGTTTTCAGGATGGCCCGGCCACATGTCATGTGAATAAGGAATGCCGAAGTATTCATCGAAGCCGTGCCGTGCAGGTAGAAAAGGCGGCGCATCGCCCAGATGCCATTTGCCGGCCATGCCCGTTGCGTAGCCTTTGGCTTTTAGCACTTCGGCGATAGTAGTTTCTTTATCGTTGAGGCCCATTTTGCTGTTTGGCCCCAGCGCGCCGCCGATGCCGATACGGTTGGGATAGCAACCTGTTAATAATGCCGCGCGCGAAGCACTGCATACGGCTTGCGCGACATGAAAATTTGTGAAGCGCCGCCCGTTTTGTGCCATGCGATCTAAGTTTGGTGTTGCAAAATCCTGCGCTCCGAAGCTGCCGGCATCAGCATAACCCTGATCATCGGTGAAGATAATGACGATATTAGGCGGCCTATCGGCAGCCAAAGCGATGGGCATCAAGACTCCCAAAAACAGAAGCAGGCACAGTTTGACTTTCATGGTGCAAATTGGAAATTGGCAGCGCGCATTTGTGGCGCCGCTCGCGGTGTTCTTCGTGACACCGCTTCTGGCACAAAGCCAAGCTCTGCCTTACAATTTAACCAATCTAATTTTATGCAAACGGTTCAAATTCCAGGATTTGAAGGGCAGCGCATTGAGGTCGAAGTTTCCAATGGCTTCAACTCTTCACAGTTGTTTGTGAACGGTCAGCCCGCACCCGCCGCGCCCAGGCGAGGCCAATTCTTGTTGCGGCGTGATGATGGGCGCGAAGTGACGGCGCAATTTAAAGCCGGTTTTCCTGATCCGATTCCGGCTTTGCTGGTTGATAATCAAACCATTCGTTTAGCCGAGCCTTTGGCCTGGTATGAAATAGCATGGGTAGCTTTTCCCTTAGTGCTGATTTTTATCGGCGGCGCTATTGGCGGCGCTTTAGGGGCCGGCGCCACTGTTATCAATGCGCAAATCATGCGTTCAGGGCAAAACACTGTTGCTAAATACGCTTTGTGCGCTCTGGTTTCCCTGGTGGCTTTTGGTCTGTGGGCGTTTATCGTTTCACTCATCCGGCGCTAATCTGCAATGATATGTTTATGATGCTACGCTGGCTTTCAATTTTCCTCGTTAGCATGTTGGCTCTAACGACTTCATGGGGTTGTTCAGGCGCCAGCAGTTCGAGCGCCGTGCCTTTGCAGGGCATTCGCGGCACGACAACCTTGCGGCTTAATCCGGGCATTCCCGGCCCACCACCAATTGTTAGTCCTTTGCCAAACGCCGTTATTACAGTGCAATCCAATAGTGGGGCAGAAGTTGGCCGGCAGACTTCAGATGCCAACGGCAACTTTGAAATCCTCTTGCCGGTTGGCACTTATACCATCGTGCCGCTGCTGCCAAATCCCAATAACTCGCCCGTCACCGCGTTGCCTCCCACGCAAAATGTTGTGGCGCAAGCAAGGCAATTTACCACAGTGAATTTGGAATACCGCTCGGATGCGCCCTGATCTGTTATCTGGCTCTAAGAGTCCTCTCGCCTCAGCTTGCACCTGGTTGGTTAAGCTAAAGAATAGATAACTGCAAGCGCATCTATGAACTCTTCACGTTTCTCTTCTCCTTCACCTGTGGCGGCTGCCGCTTTGGCTCTGGGATTGGTAGTGCTTAGTTTCATTGGAGGCTACGGTTATGGAGTGGGTATTCGCAAGAAGGCGCCCGATGGCACCACCATCACGCCGGGCGCCACACCCAAGCCTGAAAAATCTCCACCCGAAGTAAAGGGTCTGCGCGCCGCCCCCAATGATCAATATGTAGCCTTGACAGCGGTTTACGATCAATCGCGGCTGGCCGCGCGCGTTATCGTGGATTTGAAAAGCGGCACGGCCACCGAAGCGCAAAGCCCCATTGGCTGGCAGGATTACATCACGCAGTGGAGCGCTGACAGCCGCAAAATTCTTTTTGAGCGCGAGCGCATTCCACGCCCCGTTGCTGATGCTACAGCCGGATTATATGCCGCGCCAATGGCCTCAAAGACCGGGCAAACTGCAACCCCTGCCGAGCCGGAATTGCTGACACAGGGCGTAGATGTTCCCGGTGAAAAAATTATCGCCGGCTTCTGGACGCCGAAGGGCAACCTCGTCCTCAAAACGCGCCGCGAGCCGAAATCGTTATGGGAGATCAGTCCCAATGGGCAACGCCTGGTCGATCGTGCGGGTGTGAATTTTCAGCAGCACCGTGCCGTGATTGAAAAAGGCAAGACAGTTTTCTATACGGTGCGTGATGTGCCCGGCGATGGCGGCATTGCAGCCTTGTTTCGCGTGGTGGATGGCAAGGCCACGCGCTTATCCGATGATTTATCCGGTGCGCTGTGGGTTTATCTTGAAGAGCGCGCCCGTTATATGACGGTTTGCCGACAAGGCGAAGGCGGCGACTGGCAATGGATGGTTTATGGCGTGGGCGCACAAGGGGCGAAGCTTCTCAAAACGGCGACAGTGCCCGGCGATATAGTCGCTGTTTACTGGTCGCCTGAAGGCAAGCATATCTTAGGAGCGGGCGGCGATAGCCTGTGGATTGTGGATGTGCCCTCGCTCCAGGCGCGTCGCCTGACCAGTCGCACCGATTGGAAAGCTGATGATGCGTGTTGGCTGAACAAAGAAGAAGCTGTTCTCGTCGCGGCGCGCGGCGTGCTGCATAAAGTGGCACTATCCGGCGCCACGCGCGAACTGTGGCGCTTTTCGGATGTGTATTGGAGATAACAAAATGAAGCGGAATATCTTGCAAGGCTGTTTTTTGTTGTCTTGTTTATGGAGTTCCCTGTGGATTGACGTAGCAAAGGCGCAAGATGCAGTGCCGCCAATAAAACCAACCTTATGGCTCATTGGCGATTCGACCGTAAATAACGGCACGAAAGGGCAGAAGGGTTGGGGCAGTGTCATCGCGCCGTTTTTTGATGAAACGAAAATCAATATCGTCAATAAAGCGCGCGGCGGGCGCAGCAGCCGCACTTTCTTTACCGAAGGCTTGTGGGATGCGGTTTTGAAAGAGATCAAAGCGGGCGACTTTGTGCTCGTGCAGTTCGGCCACAACGATGGCGGTTCGCTTCGCCAAAGCACGCGCGCTTCTTTAAAAGGCAGTGGCGAAGAAACGCAGGATTACACCGACGAGAAAACC
>DASWNL010000400.1:0-5372 GCA_036399215.1 Abditibacteriaceae bacterium | reverse complement strand
CCGTGTTGTGGGCGTGGCCGAAGAAGTTCTGTGCATAGTCGCCCGAATATGGATCCCACTTCAGGCTGCCGGGGAAAGAGTGAAAGGCGGCGGACGCAAAGCCTTCCTGGTCTATGTTAGTAAGAGCGCCCATAGTGCCCCCGTAGCCAACGCGCAGTAGATAAAAATCTTCGGGGTGCTCACGGTATTCCGAAAGAACAGGAATCGCATTAAGCCCCGAACCATAATGATGAATCTGCCGCTCAATGCGACTGATTTTGCCGCCGTAAAGAAAATCCCAGTAACGACGTGCGTTACCGTTGTAACCCCAGTGCGGCACCGTTGGCATATAACCCAATATCGAGTTCAGCGACACCTGCGCTTTGTCTTCATAGCCGAAGTATTTACACCAGGCGTAAACCTCTTCCTGCCCGGTCGAGTCCCACGCCATTTCGCTGCCGAAAGGATACTCTTCGCGGCGCCAGCGTTCGGCGCGCTCTTTCATGCGCGCTTCGAGGGCGTTGGCTTTTTCGCTCCAGCCTTCGCGCTTCAAATCGCGCAGCACATCCAGAAAAATATCGCCTTCCATCATGCCAAGTTCTATCCAGCCGACACGACGCTGCCCCCTTTCGTCGCGACTGGTGGCGAACATAATCGTCTCGTAGGCTTGATTCAAATACCAGTCCCACGAGTGATTTCTGACCAGGCCTTCGTGGTTGCGTGCTACTTGATACAGCGCCCAATACGCTGCGATGACGTGCGGGTAATTATAGCCGCGCCCTATCTCTTCCGAGTGTTTTTTGTTCCAGCTCGTCCACGATTTCCAATTGAGTTTCGGGTCGTATTCAAAGCCCGGCACTAAGGCCTGCTCATAAAACATCAGGCTCTTGCGCACGCCATACTTATTCGGGCCGTCGCTGAGATGCAGACCGCCCCATAGCACGCCGTCCACGAATTTTTCGTATTGTGCGATTTGCCCTTTGTCGGGCTGACCGAACTGCTTCATGGCCGCAGTGAGCCAAGACGAGCCGCCTTCATCGCCCAAGCCGGAAATCCACACCCGGCTGTCCTGCTCCACGATTTTATTGGCCTCGCGGTCGTAGCTCATCACCGATGGGCTGCGACCAAAGGGATCACCCGCTTTCTCAAACCACTGCCTGGTCATTAGAAAACGGCCCAGATCAGTGATAGCCTGCGCTGCTGGTTTGGTGACGTAATAGTTGACTGATTGCTTGAGGCCATCCGCGTAGGTGATGGTAAGCCGCGCCCTGCCCCACTTCATGCCGTGCAACGTAAGGGACTGCCAGCCTTTGCTTGCCTTGCTGATTTTAAAACTCAGTGCGCCTGCCGGCTCAACCGCAAACGATTGAGCGCGCGCGGCGTAGCGCAAAAACAACTTGCCTTCGATATCCTGCGGCAAAACATAGCCGGGAATGCCAACGGCAACCGGACGACGAGCCGCAGCGAGAGTGTTTTCAATTTCGCGAATGCTCGGCGACAGCAAAAACTTCAAGCCATAAGTGCGGCTTTCGCCCGGCACTAAAAACGTGCTACTTGGCTTGTTCCAAGGTGTGGCATTTTTCCATTCGTTTTCGGCATACGCCGCGCTATGCACCATCCACGCGAACATGCCTTCAAAAGTCTGGTTGGGCCGCATCGGTTCTGATAGCGGCAGATAAGCCTCGAACGGCGTGCCCTTTTCCGGCACGACAACCAGCGCCGGGCCTTTGCCGGAAAGCCGTGTCACCTGCAAATAACCGGCGTCTTGTCCAATGTAGGGATCAGAGAACGAACAGATTTCATGCGCCTGCTTGAGATTGCGCCCGGTGATAATGTTGTTAAAGACAAGGGGAATGCCCAATGCCCCGATTTGAAGCCGCCCGGCACTTTTATTTTTTAACGTAAAGCGCAATGCTAAATTGCCGGTTTCCAGCACCCAGGCACGAGTAATCTGCAAAGGACAATCGGCAGGCAGCGTTGGGGCTAAGTCCGCAACGCCCATCATTTGCAAGGGTGTAACAGGCTGACGTGCGGTGGCCGTCGAAAACTCGCGCCATGCGCCGGTTTCGCCTGCGCGCACACGCAAAGTGATGTCGCCCAGATGATAAAAACCGTTCGCGGCGCGTTCGGCTATCTTGTCGGCAGGTGTAAAATCGAAACCACCGGCGCCTTTGGGCTGCAACGCGGTGACAGTTTGCGATGCCGTCGATAATTTCATGCTGAACTGCGTCGCGTCGTATTCAGTGACGCCCTGCGCCAGCCCCAGATGATCGGGAGGGACTGGCGCAGGGACTTGGGCCGAGGTTGGGGCCATAAAAGTGATGTTGAGAACCAGGGCACTGGCCGCCGTTATTCGCCGGTATATTTTATTCATTTACGATTCCTGTTACTTGGCAATGCGACCCGTATAAAAGTCATCCAGAAGTCGATAAGCCTCTGGATCATAAGCGCGCAGCCCCTCCGGGCCGTTCTCTGGTTTTGGGCCGCTCATATTTAAGTCACCATGCGTGCCGAAATACCACATGGTGAGTTCGGCGAAAAACTCGCCTTCATTGGAGCCGGCATAAGAGCCTTTCCAAAGCCCTTTGTCAAGCGAGCGGCGATACTGTTCGCGGATTTTCTGGCGCATCGCCTCGGACATGCCTTTGCCTTGAATGTTATGCGCGAATTCGTGAACACAAATATCGCGGCCTTTATAACGGTCATCCGGCAGGCGCAGCAGGTTTTCTTCGCCACACGAGGTAAGCAGTCCGCCTAAACCGCGCGTGCGCTCATCTACGGTAAGCTTGCCATCATAGATTTTTTTGCCTTTGAGATGCCGGTGTTCGGGCAAATCAGACGTGACTTGATTGCGCCCGATGATGTGCAATTCAGCACCCGCCTGTTTCAAGTTGGCACGCACATCCGGCAAATGGCGCAGCATTATATCGAGGCGGCGGTAAGCCTCATAAAGCGCCTTGTCATCTACGACTTCATGCGCCTTGATGGCAATGCCTTCATAATCCAACTTCTTACTGAAGAACTCTTTTTCCGGCGGGGTTATTTGCGTTATCGGTGTTAGTTGTGCGCGAGTAATACGGAGGCCAAAGATGGCCGCGATTTCATTGCCGCCTGTCGCCTCAAGGCGCACCATCACTTTTTTCTTGCCTTGCGCGCGCTCGGCGGGAATGTCGTATTCCACATCGTAAAAACGCGCCGGGAGTTGCCGTTCTACCTTCTGTGAGGCGAGATGTTGGCCATCGAGCAGAATATTAAAGGTGCGCGTGCGCCACTCATCGCTGTTGTAAGTTACCACCAACTTCATCGGCTGACCGCCATCTATCGGCATATCGAAGGAGAACCATTTTTTACCGCGCCGTCCGGCTCGACCGGCAACACGCGCCGGTTCGGTTTCTTCGCCCTGCTGATTAAAATCGCGCTCCGGCTGCATTTCTCCCGGCTGCACAAAGCTAACCGTGGCTGCTTCGAGTTGGCGTTGTCGTTCGCGCGCGGCGGCGATTTTAGCGGCTTCAAGTTTCCAGCCTTCGGGTGTAAATAAATCCCAGTAAATGGCATAGGTGCGTCCGTGCAAACGATAAAACGGCACCAGCTCTACGTCGCGTTCGCGTCCTACACCCATGCTGCGGAAAGCGCCGGTTTTTCCTGGCACCGTTTGAATCCATTCTGTTGGAGATCGGCCCGCTGCGACGAAGACCGGAATCTGCTTCTGAATTTCCAACTGTGCCTTATCGCTGTCCGGCCCTAAATCACCGGCCAAAACCAGTGGCCCCCACATGATAGCGGCAAGGTTCGGATTGTCCGGCACGGCTTCGAGATGCAGCGCTTTAGGTAGCGTCAGTGTGACGCTGTCACCATTTTTCCAGGTGCGATTCAGTTCGATATAGGAGCCGGGCGCCGAAGAAACCTTGACGGCTTTGCCGTTCAGCTTTAACGTAAATCCGTTTCCTGCCCACAATGGGCGTCGCAATGAAAGCGTAAGTTTCTTTGGCGCGGCTAACTGAATTTTCAATGTAGCATTTTCACCTTCGGGCAGATCGGTTTCCATCGTCAGATGCGCGCTCTGCGGTTGCCAATTTACAGTTGATGGCGTGTATAAATTCACCCACAAGCGGCCCGGCGCTTCGTAATAGATGCCATTGCCATGCAGCGCGTGACTCTCCATGCCGGTGCCCACGCAACAGGTGAAATGATTCTTCATGTCCTGATATTCGTGGCGCACGCCGCGACCGACAGGCACCATGTAACAAGTGCGGCCAGTTTCGGGATCAAGCGAAGCCAGCACATGATTGAACAAAGCGCGCTCGTGAAATTCGGCGTAGCGAATATCGGGTTTCAATGCGAACAACTCACGCGTGAGCTTCAACATGTTGTAGACATTGCATGACTCTGCCGTGCGCCCATCCACCCGCTCGCCCAGTTTGTCGGGCGGGCCAAAATACTCATCTTTGCCATGCCCACCGGTAGCGAAACTGTGATGATGAACGACACGCTCCCAGAAGAATTTCGCCGCCTCACCATCCGAAGGGTCGCCGGCATAAACATAACGGGCCAGTGAACCAACCAGCTTTGGCACCTGAGTGTTTCCATGCAAACCAGCCAGTTTGTCTTCGCGCTTTTTAAGCGGATCAAGCACCGCGTGATGCTCGAAACGGCGCGAAAGCTTTAACCAGCGTTCGTCGCCGGTGTCAGCGTAAAGGTCAGCAAACACTTCGTTCATACCGCCAAACTCGGTGCCCAGCATCTTCTGCGTTTGCGCCTCGTCGAGGCGTGACAAAATGCCTTCGGCCCAGGCGGCAAACTTGATTTCAATTTCTAATGCGACGCGGCTGCCGGTGTAACGATGGGCATCGCGCAAACCGGCGTAGGTTTTGTGCAGCACATACCAGGGCGCCCATAATCCGTTTAAGTCGAAGCCGCCCGAACGAATCTCACCGCGCGCTACTTCAGCAAACTTTTCGCGTCCACCGGCCAGCGCGCCCAAATAGCCGTCGCCGTTTTTGTCCTGCACTTCGTGCATCTCGCGCACCAGAATATCAGCACGCTCTTTGAAGCGCGCATCACCTGTGGCGGCATACATCAGGCTAACCGCCGACAAGTAATGGCCGGCGATGTGACCTGTTAAATTTTTGCCGTCACCATCCCAGCCACCGTAAGGCGCGGCTTTGGCTTGTAGTCCTGCGCGTTGGCGAAAATATGCCATCATGCGGTCGGGTTCAAGTGACAGCAGGTAAGCGCCATCTACATCTTGCGCCTGTTTGAGCGGCCCGCCCGTCAGGCGCACGGCGGAAAGCGGCAAAGGTTTGGCAATATACGGCACTGCGTTTACAACCGGCGCGGCAACGAGTGGACTGGACATGATAAGAGAATAAACGAGCGGTGCAGCCAGTGAGAAA
>DASWNL010000399.1:0-6928 GCA_036399215.1 Abditibacteriaceae bacterium | reverse complement strand
CGCCAAAATGATAAAGACAAAAAGCGCGAAGAAATTTCTTCGCGCTTTTTGTCTTTATCAATGCTTTTTGGCATCAAGCGAAAAGCACTAAGTGCAGCGGCCTGAAAAGCACCTGTGCCGACGCTTTAAAACATTGTGATTCACTTTAGCCACCAACCAAGCGGCCAAAAGTGGACGCCCGGTGAAAATCAAAATCTGATAAAACACTAAACGTTTAAAGGAGACTTTTATGGCTTTTACTTTGCAAATTGGCGAAAATGCGCCGGATTTTAACCTGCCCGGCGTAGATGGGAAGAATCATTCATTGGCCGATTATGCCAATGCCAAGCTCTTAATTATTGCGTTCACCTGTAATCATTGCCCGTATGTGGTAGGCAGCGAAGAGCGCATCAAGCAACTGCACGCCGATTACAAAGACAATGGCGTTCAATTGGTGACGATTAACTCGAATGAAACCGAAAACCACCCGACCGATTCATTTGAGCACATGATCGAACACGCCAGAGAACTTGGCTTTGATTTCCCGTATTTGCGTGATGATTCACAGGAAATCGCTACCGCCTACGGCGCTCTTCGCACCCCGCATTTTTACGTTTTCGACGAGAATCGCAAACTGCGTTACACGGGCCGCATGGATGACCGCCCGCGCCATCCCGGCGAAGAAACTACCCACGAACTGCGCGATGCGTTAGATGAACTCTTAGCCGGTAAAGAAGTTTCGGTGCCGCTGACCAACCCCATTGGCTGCAATGTCAAATGGCAAGGCCAAGACCATCACTGGATGCCCGCCGAAGCCTGCGATCTGGTTTGAAAAACAAAAAGCGCGGCGAAAATTTTCGCCGCGCTTTTTGTTCAACGTTGGATTTTAATCGTCTTCGCCGTCTTCCAACTCAATTTCTAAAACTTTGTTAGTGGCAACATCAACTTCGACTTCGTAGGTTTTCCCGTCGGCGGCTTGAACTGTGACGCCGCATACGGTTTTACCAGCTTCATTTTCGGATTCAATTTCCAGAACGTTGCCGGGTTTGGCGGCTACGGCGGTGCGAATCGAAGAGATAACTTGCTCAGCGGGTAGGGCGATTTGAACGTCATCGTCCTCTTTTTCCTCGGCCCAGACTTTAAGGCCGGTGCCCGTTACAACCAACGCAAAAAGCGTTGCGGCCAGTGCCAATCGTGTCTTGTTTTGCATTCGTTTCCTCCTTGATTTTCAGCAGCAAAATGATCGTAGGGATGCAACAAGTTGCGTCCCTACGCATGACGCTTCTTCTTACTTCTTAAGTTCGGCTTCGAGGGCGCTGGTGAATTCCGGCGCGTCCGGCTTGGTGCGGGCTTTGAAACGTGAGACTAATGTGCCGTCGCGACCCACCAAAAACTTGGCGAAGTTCCAATCGACCTCGCCGGCTAACTTTTCGTCGCCCGCGCCCGCAGTCAGTTGCTTGTAAAGTGGCGCGATGTCATCGCCCTTAACGCTGATTTTCGAGAACATGTCGAAACTGACGCCATAGTTCCTCTTGCAAAACTCGGCGATTTCACCATCGCTACCCGGTTCCTGCGCGCCGAAGTTGTTGGCGGGAAAGCCCAGAATAGCGAGACCCTGGTCTTTGTATTTTTCGTGCAGCTTTTGCAGGCTTTCGTATTGCGGCGTATTGCCGCATTTGCTGGCTGTATTGACGATAAGAACGACTTTGCCCTTGTATTTGGACAAGTCCACATCCTCACCGGCCAGGTTTTTCATTTTGTAGTTCAAAACCACTGGCTTCTCCTTGCTTTCCTTAGCTTCGGCTTTTGTTTCGTTTTTCGGTTCATCGCTTTGTGCGACATTCGGCGCTCCTACACAACCGGCTAAAAGCAGCGTTGCGGCGGCACCCCATAGAATCTTTTTCATGTGTCTCCTCAATTCCTATATCATTCTTGCGCCCTTTGGACAAAAGCGCGCCATCAGCGTTCCGCATTAGTCATTTTCCGTCACACTCTTGTTTAATGAAATTGTCCAACGTCTCGATGAAATCACTTTTCAAAATTGGCGGCCTGTTACTTTGTTTTCTTTTGCCTGTTCATGCTCACAATATGGATGGCCCGGTTTTGCGCTGGAAGGCGCTCCGCGAGCCAGGCAGTGGCGGTTGGGTCACCAGTTTTCGCATTAGCCCACATAATAGCCGCCATATGGTAACCGGTGGCGATATGCTCGGTGCAGGCGTTTCCATAGATGGCGGGCGTAACTGGGGGCCAAGTTTCGGCTTTGCCAGTTGGGAAATCAATGATGCGACCTTTCATCCCAGAGAACCCAACACGGTCTGGTATGGCACGCTCAGCGGGCCGTATAAAAGCAGCGATGGCGGACAAAATTATCTTGAAAAGCGCAACGGTTTTCCGCCGCCCACACACTTTGGTTACAGCGCGCCGGTCGAGCGAATCTTGTTCGACCCCAATAACGACAAGCATTTAATTACCTTTGGCGGCAGCAGTCGTGGTTGGGATTTGCCCGGCCAAAAACCGTTGTGGGGCGCAGTGTGGGAATCAAGAGACGGCGGCGAAAACTGGACAAAAATCGCTACCATTGGCGCCGAGGGCAACACGCCTGAGGCGGCTCAAGGTGTCAACATTTACAGCGCCGAATTCGCGGGGGCTTCCAGCAATACGCTGTATGCAGTTTCGCCCTGGGCCGGTTTTTTCGTTTCCAGAGATGGCGGAAAAACTTGGACGAAAAGCCTTAAAGGCTTGCCGCATCATCGCGTGGCGCGCGTGCAAGTTCATCCCACCAATTCGCAGATTTTGTGGATTTCCCTTGGACAGCACAAGCCGCAAGGCGCAGAAAAGACTTTGCCCGGCGGCATTTATAAAAGCGTGGATGGCGGGCAAAACTGGACACCTTTAAACAATGGTTTAAGCCAGGCAAGCGATGCCAACGAAAATTTCACGGCCAGTTATTGGGCGTTTGCCATTTCGCCGAAAAATCCAAACGTGATGTATTGCGCCGATGGCGCGTGGAATACGGGCATTCTTTATGTTTCGCGCGATGGCGGCCAGAATTGGCGCGCGGCAGCAACCAAACAGAACGTCGGGCATGATCAAGCACCCTCTTTGCAGCGCGCTTTCCTGGTGGAAACAGCGTTACCGGCGGGCCTTGCGGGCACGGTTTTTTCAGTTGACCCCAGCAATCCCGATGTAGCCGTTTGCACTGGCAGCGAGCATTTCATTAGCACAAATGATGGTGGCCAAACCTGGCGTGATATGGGCAACGACAAACAGGCTGATGGTGGCTGGCAAGGGCGCGGTTTTAGCGGTTGGTGCTCATCACAGGCGCGTTTTAATCCGTGGAAGCAAGATCAAATCGCCCTGACGGCCTTAGATGCGGCGCGCGTTTTAATCACCAATGACGGCGGCGAAAGTTGGCATCGTCCTTTGAATGATCCAACGCCCTGGGGCGGCGGGCAGGACACAAGTTTTACTCCTGAAGGCTGGATTTACGTCACGACCGGGCAGCATGGCGCGTTTCAGGGCATTGGGCGCTCCAAAGATGGCGGCAAAACCTGGCAGGTGCTTCATGGTGCCAAGCGTGGCTTGCCCGAAGCCGGTTGGGGCAAAGGGCAAAATGAACCGCACGGCGTTTACGCCATGCCCGGCGCACCCCAAAAAGCCTGGGCCGGCATCGGTGGCAAATTATACGCGACAGCCGATGGTGGAGAAAATTGGAAAACGGTTGATCTTGGCCCCGGCGTGCAATGGATAGCCGCGCATCCCAAATCGCCAAATCGCTTTTTTGTTTCCGGCGCCAAAGATGTTTATTTCACCAGTGACGGCGGCCAAACCTTACTGCCCATCGGCGGCCCGCGCAAAGCCGGACGCATGGCGGTAGATTCGCAGGGCCGCTTGTATCTGGCGGCTGATGAAGGCGAGCGCGGTGGATTGTGGCGCTGGGATGAAAAGCTGCCGAACGACCAAAAATGGACGCGTTTGTGGGATGATAGGTGGGTTATGAACGTTGCCGTTGACCCGCACGATGACAGGCGCCTTGCGTTTACGACCAATCAAAACCCTTACACGGAAGTTTCCCGCGCCACAGGCGTATGGCTTTCGGATGATGCCGGCCAAACTTTTCGCGCTGCCAATGAAGGTTTGCCTGTGCTGCGCGGCCACGCCATCGCTTTTGACCCCTTCGAGCCGGGCGAACTGATTTTTGGCTCCTTCGGACGTGGTTACTTCGAGACATTCTGGCCTTTAACTACAAAGCTGCGGCCCGGACGTAGTTATGCAGCCACACCCGCCGATAGAGAATTTGCCAGAGTGATAGAGGCAAAGGCTGCACCCGTTGCAACTGTTGTGACACCTACTGCTGTTGTCGCGCCTGCAACGCCAACAGTTAATGCAACTGCTGGCCGCAACATTTTGCGCAATGGCGATATGGCGCAAGGCGGCACGCTTCCCACCAACTGGACGGAAAAGTGGGGCGATGTTTTGGTGGCTCGTGATACTCAAGTCTTTAAAGAAGGCCCGGCCAGTTTGCGTGTGGATGCCCAGAATAATTCCGGCCAAGCCTTTCAAATGATGCCCGGCGGCGCCGGAAAAACATTGCAAATCAGCGGCTTCATTAAGGCATCGGGCAACGTCAAAGCGCAAGTTGCCGTTCAATCGTTTGGCGATAATCCTGACGGCAGTTGGCAGCAGAAAAACTTCGATCAAGTCATCTTTGTGCAAGGCGAAATAGATTGGCTGCCTTTTGCCAAAACCATTGTTATTCCCCCCGACACCAGGCGCTTCAACGTGCAATTATTAGCCGAAGGGCAGGGCCGCGCCTGGTTGGACGAAGTGAAACTCGTTGACCCAACGGACACCTCTGCCGGGGAAGCAACACCAATTTTGCAGCCTGATGCCGGCCCAGCTCCTAAAGACAAGCCTGACGTTGCCGGTTGGGGCTATTACGCGAACTTTCCATTGGAGTGGGCGAAGGCTCATAAGCGTTTCGTCGACCGCACCAAACAAGGCGCGCAGAAAAATGATATTTCGGTTGTGTTTCTCGGCGATTCGATTACGCAAGGCTGGAACGACACCGGCAAAGCCGTGTGGGATAAAAATTTCGCGCCGCTTGGTGCTGTGAATTATGGCATCGGCGGCGATAGCACGCGCCAGGTGTTGTGGCGCATTCAAAACGGCGAAGTGGAAGGTATTAAGCCAAAGTTAGTGGTTTTGAAAATCGGCACCAACAATCTTTACAATGATAACAATGCCGGCAGCAATGAAGAAATCGCCGCCGGTATCGGCGCCATTGTCGGTGCGCTTCGCCAAAAACTGCCGAACACGAAGATTCTCTTGCTCGGCCTTTTACCGCGTCAGAACGAATATCTTTCTAATCGCACCGCGCATATCAACAAGCTGATTGCGCCCTTAGCCGACGACAGAATGGTGCGCTTTTTAGATATGAGCGCGCAGTTCCAAATCGAAGCCGGTAAAGTCAAAACTGAACTCTACAATCGTGACCAGGTGCATCTGGAAGCCAAAGGCTATGAGGTGTGGGCTGCGACGATGAGGCCGCTTTTCGATGAAATGATGAAAGAATAACCCCAGGCTAAGGGGGCCATAATCTTACGTTGCCAAATTGGTATCAGTTTGGCCCTGTGTAGCCAGCTAATAATTTGGCCCCCTTAGCAAGGGGGTTGGGGGTTAAAATGCAATTTGGAGATTTTGGCAGAATTTTAATGGGTCTGGGTGCCGTGATTTTTGTAATCGGCGTTATCGCCTTTGTAGGTTCACGCTTTGGCCTGGGACAGTTGCCGGGCGATATTTCCGTGCAACGCGGCAATTGGACATTTAATGCACCGATTGTTACATCTATTGTGCTTTCGATTGTGCTGACTATCGTAGTGAATATCCTACTGCGCGTTTTTCGGTGAAGTCCCATTCGGAAGCGGCGAAAAGGGTTTATTTTCGCTTCCATTTCAACTGGAACTCAATTTCTTCTTCGCCGCCTTCGCGCTCATGTTCGATATTGATGGTGGCGTCCATCGGAACATAAATACGCTCGCCGGCGATTTGGATATCGAATTGCTCGCCTTTTTCTAAGGCATCTGCTAAGCGGCGTAACTTGGCAATGAATTGGTCGCGTGGATACTCTTTTTCCATATCACGCTCTGGTTTAGATTTCATGAGGACTCCTTTTGAAAACGGCACCTTAACCGGCAAAAGTCGCCGGTGCAGTTATGGAAAACCGAATTGGTTTTTTCTGTGTTCCGTAACTTTCGTGAAGTGAATTTTGAGCAAAGCCCAAGCCGCAAACCATGAGTTTCCTGATGCCGGAAAGAGCAGGGAGTAGCAGGGAGTAGTTTGAAAAGAGCAGGAAGTGGTTTGACCTGATAGGCTACGGATTGTAAATTTTAGGCAACGGCTCATATCCACCCATGCTTCTTTCTTTCGTTGCCGTTCCTCTTCTCGAACCCTTTTATCGGGCAAACTTGCGCCTTTTGTTGTGGCTCAACGGCTATGTGGCGGAGCATCCCACGCTCTACAAGTTGGCATTGTTCTTCACTGATCGCGGCTCCGACATCTTGATGCTGTTAACCCTTGTGCTTTTATGGTTCTGGGCGCGCAATGAGAACCCGCATACGGTTTTTGGCGATGCGCCTTTGGTCTTGCAAAAGCAACAACGTCCCTGGCAACTTCGCAGGATGACGGGTGCCCTCTATGAAGGTGACAATACACCGCTCCTGACCCGCGAACAGTCGCGCGCTCAAGTTTTAATCATGGCGGTTGGCGTAGTTTTCGCTTTTCTCCTGACGCGCGTTATCGCTTTTGAATTGAACCTGGTGCGGCCTTTGGATTCCTATTGGCCAATCAAGGCTCTGGTTCCACGGGGCGAGATTTCCCAAAGCCTGTGGCAGCCGGGTTCCTTGCCCAGCGATTATGCAGCGCTTTTAGCCGGTTTTTGTGCGGGCTT
>DASWNL010000398.1:0-1617 GCA_036399215.1 Abditibacteriaceae bacterium | reverse complement strand
TTCACGCTCGCCGTGCCCATGTAGAAATCCTCCATCGGAGGGATGCCGACGATGGTGGCCGGATAGATTGCTTTTTGCCGGTGCGTGATCGCAGTGAGATGAAACACGGGGAAGTCGTCCACCGGCGTGTAGAACCCGGTGTGATCGCCAAACGGCCCTTCGGGGCGAGTTTCATCGGGGTCAATGGTGCCTTCAATGACATATTCACAATCGGCGGGCACACGCACATCAATTGTTTCGCAAGCGACCATTTCAACGGGTTTGCCGCGCAGAAAACCTGCAAACATCATTTCATCTATCTCTTCGGGAAGCGGTGCAATGGCACAAAAGGGCAAACATGGGTCGCCGCCTAAGCAAATGGCGGCTTCGATTTTTTGCTTCTTTTCTTGCGCTTCGCGATGATGTTGCGCGCCGACTTTGTGGATTTGCCAGTGCATTCCCGCTGTATTGCGGTCATAAATTTGAACGCGATACATGCCGACATTGCGCCGCCCGGTGTTGGGATTGTGCGTAAAGACCATCGGCAAGGTGATGAATGGGCCACCATCATCCGGCCAGCAAGTCAGAACAGGCAACTTACTTAAATCTACGTCATCGCCGCGCAATATCACTTCTTTACACGGGCCGTCTTTGACGTTTTTGACGCCCAAACTTTGCAAAGTCGGCAACAGCTTTAATCCTGTTTGCATTTTGGCAAGCAAACCTTCGGGGGGCACCGTTTTAATCAGGCTTTCAATACGCCCGGCGATGTTTTGCGGCTTGTCGTGCAAGGCCAAGGCAAGGCGCTGATGCGAGCCGTAAAGCCCTATTATAAGGGGCACACCCGGCGTTTCTTTGACGTTTTCAAATAGCAGCGCCGGCCCGGCGCGCTTGATGACACGGTCGGCGATTTCAGCGATTTCCAGTTTCGTGGAAAGCGGATATGTAATGTGCTTTAATTGTTGGATACGTTCGATTTCGCGCAGAAAAGAAGGTAAATCGTGAGCGGGCATAACAAAGAATTAAACAATAAATTCACGCAGTGTAGCTTCGAGTTCCTGAGGAATTAAGGTCACCAAAACATCGCTGCGCTCGAAAACAGTGTGTGCGTTAGGAATAAGGGCCTCTCCCTGGCGCAAAACTGAAATAATGAGAGTGCCTTTGGGCAAATTCAAATCGCCCAGTTTGGCGTCAAGGAATGGTGAATTCTCATCCACCAAAATCTCAATCACTTCGATGTTGCTGCGCTCTAAAGCGCCTAATAAAATAACCGGGCCTTGAGAAACTTTCTGTCCCAGCAAATTTAAAGCGGCAGCCGTGACGGAAACCCGTTCATGCACGCCCAACTTTTCAAAGAGTTCTTCGCTATGCGGATGATTGACAACCGCGATGATGCGCGGGCGCTTAAAACAGTTTTGTGCCAGTTGCGAAATAACCAGATTGGCCGGGTCATCGCCGGTTGCTGCGATAACCAAATCGGCGCGTTCGATGCCGGCGGCTTTGAGCGTAAGCGGGTCGCAGCCATCGCCCTGCATCATCACATCGCCCAAATCGGCAGCCAGAGGCCGGTAAACGCCGGGGTCTTTTTCGAGCAGCAAAACTTCGTAATCGTTGTTAATCAGCGAGCGCGTCAAGTGA
>DASWNL010000397.1:0-10079 GCA_036399215.1 Abditibacteriaceae bacterium | reverse complement strand
TAGCCCCCTTACCAAGGGCGGGTGCCCTCTGGGCGGCAGGGGTTCTGAATGTTGACCACTCAATGCGATTTCAATAGCGCGCATGACACGGTGCAAATCGTTAGGATGCAGGCGTGTGGCGGCGTGAGCATCCAGCGATTTTAATTTGTCATGCAGCCACTGGTTACCATGTTCCTGCGCCTGCGCTTCCAACTCTGCTCTTAATTCAGCATTTGGTGGTGTGGCAGCTAAGGTTTCGGGATGCAAAAGCGCATTGATGTAAAAGCCTGTGCCGCCGGCGATGATCGGCACTTTGCCACGAGCAAGGATGTCGTCAATTGCTGCTTGCGCGTCCTGTGCCCAACGTGCGGCAGAGTAGGTTTCACGCGGATCGCAAATGTCAATCAAATGATGCGGCGCGGCCTGTTGTTCTTCGGGTGTGGCTTTAGCCGTTACAATATCGCAGCCCTTATAAATCTGCATCGAATCGGCGGAGATAATTTCGCCGTTAAGCTGGTGGCACAGTTCAATGGCCGTTGCGGTTTTGCCGCTTCCGGTCGGGCCGACCAAAATGAGAAGCGGCGTCATGCGAAAACCACGTCATTAAGTTTTTCACTTGCTTGAAGGCGGCGCAGATTTTCCAAAAAGTGCATCACTAAACGCCAATCTTCATTGCTATGTCCACCTGCTGAATGCGGCGTGATAAAGCAGTTCGGCGCGCTCCATAAAGCGTGTTCGGGTGGCAGCGGTTCGGGCGAAGTCACGTCTAAATAAGCGCCGCCTAAATGGCCGGAGCTTAGAGCTTCAAGCAACGCTTCTTGATCGGTCGTGGCGCCGCGACCGATATTGTAATAATGCGCGCCCGGCTGCATTTGCTGGAAGCGCTCTCTTGTCATGAAGCCGCGTGTCGAAGGACTTTCAGGTAAAAGATTAACAACGTGGTCAGCAGAAGGCAGAAACGAATCTAAGTCAGTTTCATAAATTATCGCGGCGCTTTCATCGCCTCGTTCGCGGCGCCTGAGGGCATAAAGACCTACCGGGCCAAAGGGTGCCAACAATTCTTCAAGGCGCCGCCCAATGGCGCCATAGCCCAAAAATAGAACCGTTTGTTGGTTCAGTAATTGACTGGCGGCGCGATGTGGGCCGCTTTTCCAAACTTGTTTCGTCTGGTCTTGCCAGCATTGCGGCAAGCGGCGCGCAAAAGCAAGCATCATCGCAAGGGCGTGTTGCGCGCACGGTTCGTCGTAAACGCTTGAACTATTGGTGAGAATCGCGCCGCGCTTGTGCAAGGCTTCGCGCACAGTGTCGTTATCGTAGTTGGTGTAACCCGCGCTCGATAAATGAACCCAGCGCAAATTCGATTCAATCACAATTTGCGGGTCGGGTTGCCCAAAGGCAATATCACAGTCAGCTAACTGCGTTTTGTCGTAGGTTATTTGATGCGGCCCACTTTCCAGTTCAGCGGTTGCTTCGTCATTGTAGCGGCCTGTGACGCAGATTTTCCAGGAAGTCGAATTCATGCCGTGCAGTTTAACGCTGCGTTGCGAAAGTTAATGTTTGCAGCGGGAAAACCAAAGAGTAAAATAAAAGCGCCCCTGTTGGGTAGGAATTGAAGAGATTTTAGGAAACGCCCTTTTAGCCCGGCGCGTTAGAGGCAGAAGCCGGAAGCAAAATCAGGCTGAGGGCGGAGAAAAAATGAAACTTACCAATCAAGAAGTGCTGCGTTACGGGCGGCACCTTATCATGCCGGAGATGGGCGTTGAAGGACAGGAAAAACTCAAAGCCGCCAAGATTTTGATGGTCGGCGCCGGTGGTTTGGGGTCGCCTTCAGCAGTTTATTTAGCGGCCAGCGGCATCGGCGAAATGACGATTATTGATCCAGACGTGGTGGATGTTTCTAATCTGCAACGTCAGATTTTGCACGATTCATCGTCAGTTGGCGTGCCCAAAGTCGAATCGGCCAAAAAGCGCATTGCCGAAATCAATCCGCATGTCAAAGTCAACGCCATTCAAGACCAACTTTCTAATGACAATGTGCGGGAATTAGTGCGCGAATGTGATCTTGTCGTAGATGGAACCGACAATTTTCAAACGCGCTACATGGTCAACGATGCCTGCATTTTTGAGAAGAAACTCAACGTTTATGGCTCGATTTTTCGCTTTGATGGACAAAGCACCGTCTTTTGCGACCCGGATGGGCCGTGCTATCGCTGCCTGTATCCCGAAGCACCGCCACCAGGCATGGTGCCCAGTTGCGCTGAAGGTGGAGTGCTCGGCATTTTGCCAGGCGTGGTTGGCGTGGTGCAAGCCACTGAAGCCATTAAATTGATTATCGGCAAAGGCCGCCCCCTGGTTGGCCGCTTAATGCTCTATGACGCCCTGGAAATGAAATTCCGTGAGTTGAAGATTCGCAAAGACCCATCGTGCCCGGTTTGCGGCGAGAATCCGACGATTCACGAATTGCAGGATTATGAGTTCTTCTGCGGCTACGGGCACGCTAATGAAGGCGAGGGAGAAAGTGAAGGCCCCGTTGAAGCCATCAACGCGCGGCAGTTGCAGGAAGCGTTGGCAACAGGCCGCAAACTGACACTTTTGGACGTGCGAGAGCCGCAAGAATGGGACATCGCGACTCTTCCGGGTGCGAAGTTGATTCCATTAAACGATTTGCCTTCGCGCATGAATGAACTGGATACTGCCGATGAGATGGTGGTCTATTGCCATCATGGAATGCGTTCAGCGCGTGCCATAGGCTTCTTGCAAAAGATGGGCTTTTCCAAATTGAAAAACTTGGCGGGTGGTATTGACGCCTGGGCCTCGCAGATTGACACTGAGATGCCACGTTACTAATCGGAATTGGTCGAAAAGAACAAACCCTGTCGCCATCTGGCGTCAGGGTTTGCTGTGTGAAGGATTGTCAAAGGAGAACGAATGAAACTGCGAGCGCAGAAATTAAATGGTTTATTAACCGGTAAAGTGCTGGGCGCTTTGATGCTGGGTTTTGTGGCTGTAAGCCCGCTGGTCGTGTCGCCGGCACAGGCGCAGGCCGTGACAGTCGGCACTTTGGACGAAGATGAACTGGCCGACAAATATACTTCTTACAAAAGTGCGCTGGATGCTATTGAGGGCCGCGCCAAGGGCATTGACCGCCAATTGGAAGCGCGTGAACTGCTTAGCCCCGAAGAAGGCAAGCAATTCGATGCTCTCATCGTCAAATCGCCGCGCGTGGCGGCTGATGAAGGCGCTTTGAACGGACTGGTGAAAGCCGGCACTGATCGGCGCGCTGAGTATTTAGCTTTGATTGCCAAAAGCAATCGCACCGCCGATGAAGAAACCAAAATCAAGCAGTTTTTAGGTTATTCGCAAGGCAACGATGCCGATTTGCGCACGCTTTCCAATAAATTGTTTGGCGCTATCAAAGCCGAGCAGGAAGAAGCCGAAAAGAAATTTACCGATAACGCGAACAGCATCATCGCTGATGTAGCGAAAAAGAAGGGTCTTAAACTCGTGGTTCGCAAGCGTGCTTTAGTTTGGAGCGATGATGCCGTTGACATCACAAAGGATGTTTTGGCACAACTGAATAAATAAGCTTTGAGCGGTTAGCAATTAGCTGTGAGCTTTTAGCGCTCAGTGTGCAAAATAGAAAGCGTCCCTGAAAATTCAGGGGCGCTTTTGCTTGAGTGAATATTACACGGGCGCAGCAGGCTTCGCCCCTGCACACCCGCTAAAACTTCGATCCGCATTCGCCACAGAACTTTTGGCCACGTTCGCCTTGCGCGCCGCAGGACGGGCATTTAGGAATCGCTAAAACATTGGTGCCGCACTCGCCGCAAAACTTCTGGCCCGGCGCATTTTCGGCACCGCATTGAGGGCATGTTGTGGGTGCTGCCGCACTTTGCACGTTGACCCCTGCGCCAAGGCCAGCTTCATAAGCCTTTTCACGGATGGAGTGAATGGTGGCATCGCTTTCAATGGCCTTGATTTCTTCATCCATGTGTGGCGCGCAGTTCACGCATTGGCCGCGCGATTCGTTCCAGCACACTTCTCGGCATACCCAGTTGCCGCAGCGACGGCATTGCGTGAACTCCGGTGAAACCTCTTGGACGGCTTTGCGCAAAGCGTTATCATGTGCTGGGCCACCGACCATGCGTTGAATATCGTAAGCCGAATGCGCTGCGCGCCCTAATATACCACCAAACATACTGCCCGCTGCCTGCAAGGCACCGCCCGCCATGCCGATGGCATTGGCCTGAAACGCCGACATGTGGCCGTTGCCGCAACGCTCGCAATTGAAGCGGAATTGAAAACCGCGATCTGTAGATAAATCGTCGTAATTGTCTGTAAACGGAACGTGTGTTGCCATGAAAATCTGAGAATCCTTCGAAAAATGTTTCGCTAAAATTTTTACAAGAAACTTCACGCTATGGACAGGGGACGCATTCGGCTAAAATGCCTTTTAACATGCGGCACCTTCGCACACTTTTCGCCAACCGGCGCTTGCAGATCCTTCTGTTATTCGTCATTCCCATGGCGCTGTTTTTCTTTATGCGCGCCCAACTTTCATGGCGCCCACGCGTGTTGGGACAGGTGCAAGGGCAGGTAACAGCGATGGTTTGGTCGCCTGACGGCAAGTGGCTAGCGTTGGCCACTGCTCTGGAAGATGCATCCGCGCCCGTTGAAGTATGGAATGTGCCACAGCGAAAACTGCATGGCCGTTTGAAAACCAAAGCAGGTTTTCATAATTTCCTACAGTTCTCCACCGACAGTAGGAAATTTTTTGCTCTGGACGGCAATTTGGTTTTGCGTAGTTGGAGCGTATCGGACAAGAGCGAACTTAAACCATCTTCGCTAAGCATTAATCTCTTAGGTTTTGCACTTTCGCCGGATGGATCAACAATGGTGCAATGCGAAACAGATATTGTTGGACGACGCACTTCCGATGGCAAGATTCTATGGCGATTAAATGACCCTCTGGCCGTAGTAGCCCTGGCACGTTTTTCATCTGATGGGAAGAAATTAGCGTTGCTGATGTGGCAATCATCGTTTGTTAAAGGAGCGGCTATTGTGGTTTGGAGCCTTGATTCCCAGAAGATGAAAGCTAAGCCGGACAAGATCATTCCTGTCAATCAACATCACGTAAAATCCTATGGCTTAACTTATGCGCCGGATGAAAACCTGGCTTATTTGATGGGTGGGTTTGGTGAGATTTTCTGCTACGACTTGTCGTCCGGCCATTTGAAAGCAAAATTCGACCCTGCAAAGCAGGAGTCCGCTTATTGGGGGGATTATGAGCGGGTCGCTGCCTTTGCTCAGCACAACCTTTTTGCGAACGTGGCTGCATCCTCCGGCCCGTCCACGCCACAGTGCATCCAATTGCGCGAATGGCCTTCGGGTAAGGTGCGTAGAACTTTACGCTCCAAAAACCATGCTGCGTCGTTTCGATTGCCTTTGTTTTCGCCTGATGGTGATACCTTAGCGGCGGTTGATGATAAAGGCTTCATTGTCCTCTGGCGCATTAAGTAAAATGCAAGGCGCTGTTTAATCTTGCATTTGGAGAGTTTTATGAATCATCCCCTTGACGGTCTGGCCGGGCAAGTTGAGTTTTTTTCGGCGAATTTGGCGCACAATCTGGATTTTATCCCTGATGATAAGCTGGATTGGAAACCAGCACCGGAAGCGAACTCGGCGATGGAAATCGTGCGCCACGTTCTGATGGCTCAGGGCAGTCTGGGCGCCATGCTCACCAGCGGCAATCCGAAATCGGCTGCCATTGCCGAACCGAAAACACGCGATGAGGCCAAGCAGGCATTAAAAGAATCGGCGCAGAGTTACACGAAGTTGATTCGCGGCCTCGAACCGGGCACCTTGCATGAGCTGGTTGACATGGGCTTTGCCAAATTGCCCAAAGCCTTTGTGGCCGGCATGGCTGCCGCCGACACCATTCATCACCACGGCCAGATCGCTTACATTCAAACGTTGCTCGGCGATACCGAAAGCCACTTCGACATGAGCCTTATTCCTGGCTGAGTCTGCAATTAAGCCACTATTTGGGGCATCGCTTAACAAAGCCTCACAAAACTTCAGGCCTGCTTGAAAAACCGGTTGCCATCCACCGCCTCTAAAAATCAAGTCAGGCGAAACTTTACCAAATAAGAAACCTAAAGTCCGAAATGGAGAGTGTGGAGTAAGCTCCATGAAAACAAGAAAAGCATCCGCCGTTCTGTTGGTAACGGCTTTCACCACCAGCTTAGCCGGTCTTACGGTGTCTCAAACTAAAGCACGCGAAGCGCACGCACGCGAAATGCAATTGCATCAGGGGCAGCCTCATCATGCTCCATATCGCGCTGAGTCGTCGGAAATTTCTTATTTTGATGATTTCGACATGGCGGAAATCGCCGAAATGGCGCGCTTTTACAAGGTCGAGGATAAACGTCCGCGAGGGCGGTTCTTCCCGGATCCCGAAAACCTGACGCCCCAGCAGCGCGAACAGATGTTTCGCAAATTCATGGAAGACCGCTTGCGCGAAAGCCTGACGCGCCATGGATTTGCACAGGAAGAGCTGCAAAACGCCGTTGTGGAATTCTCCCGCGTTGTGGAAAGCGACCGCCGCGCTATACGCGAAAAAAGTGGCAAGTTGCGCGAAGGCATGGACCAAAAGGCCAGCGATGCGCAAATTGCCAATCTGTTGGCCGATTTACGCAGAAGCGTATCCTACGCCAAGATGCGGCGAGATCGGGGCCGCAAGGTGCTAAATGCGAAGATCAGCTTTTCCAAAAAGCCGCGCCTGGATGCCGTGCTTTCGCTTTCGGGTCTGGGTGGCGATGAATCGCCTTATTTAATGAGCAGTTTTGGCGGGCGCAGCTTTGGCCGTCGCGGTTTTGGCGGTCACGGCGGGCGATAGCTAAAACAGTCAATAAACGCAGTGGTATTACAAGTTTTAAAAGGTGGCAACATGAAACAGCAAGGTTCGATGAGGTCAATGAAGATGGTCGCGATGGGTTTTGTCCTGGGAGCGACGGGTGTGGTTTCCGGCCTGGCGGGTGCGCAACCCAATGCAGGCGGCGGTAATGCGGGCAATCCGCCCAATCAAGACCCACGTGGTGGGCGCGGTAACTTTCCCGATATGCGCAACATGACACCGGAGCAGCGCCGCGAGGCCTTTCGCAAGTGGAATGAGGAGCGCGAAGAGCGCAGCTTGCGCGACACGCTCAGCCGTGCCGGTTTCACGCAACAGGCCGGTCAAGACATCGTGGTGGCGTTCAGCAAAGAGCAAAACGCCGCACAAGAATCGCTGCGCACAATGGCCGAAAAACTGGTGACTGGTGTCAGCACGCCCGGCGTGCCCGATGCCGAAGTGGCGCGCTTGCTAAAAGAGTTGCAAGATGCTGTTGCCAAAGAAAAAGAGCGTCGCAAAACGGCGCGCACTGCTTTAAATGAAAAACTCAGCTACACCGAGAATCCGCGCCTGGAATTGATGCTTACCACGCTGGGCCTGATCGGTGACGATAGCTTGGGGCTGAACAGCCAGACGGGACGCTTCGGCGGCTTTGGTGGCGGCTTTGGCGGCCCCGGTGGTGGCTTTGGCGGCGGACGTGGCAATTAAGGGAGAAATCATGACACAGAAATTTGAACTCAAATATGCGAAGGGTTTGCTGGCTTTAGGTTTGGTTTTGGGCGTGTCGGCTATTACGTCACAGGCGCAGCCCGGTTTTGGGGCTGGCGGTGGGCAAGACGCAGCCGATTATCGCCAATTGTCACCGGAGCAGCAGGAATTATTAGCCGAGAAGGTGCGTGATTTTGCGCGCGAGCAAATGATACGTTTGATGCTGTCCAACGCTGGTTTCGCCGACAAAGCAGTGCAGGATGAAGTAGTCTCCTTTGCCAATGAACAAAGCAATGCCATGGCGAAACTCAATGAACAGAACGCCAAGCTGCGGACTGGATTGCGCGAGCAGAATACGCCCGCCGGCCCGCTTACGGCGTTGATGAACGAATACAACACGGCAGTGACTGCTGAAAACACGCGGCGCAAAACCGCATTGGATGCACTGGATGCCAAGATCAATTTTCGCAAGCAGCCGCGCCTCGAAGCGGTTTTAACCACTATGGGCGTCGTCGGCGATGAAATGGTCATGGCCGGTCTGGGTGGCGGAGTCGGAGGCGCTGGCGGACGTGGTTTCGGTGGCGGCATGGGTGGATTCGGCGGTGGTTTTGGCGGCTTCGGCGGCGGAGGCGGCGACTTTGGTGGTCGCGGCTTCGGCGGAGGCGGCGGTGATTTCGGCGGACGCGGTGGACGTGAAGGCGGACGTGAAGGTGGACGTGGCGAAGGTGGCCCGCGCGGAGAACGTGGCGGGCGTGAAGGTGGCGGACGTGAAGGACGTGGCGGCCAGGAAGGTCGCGGGCGCGGTGGACGTGAAGGCGGACGTGGTGAAGGTGGTCGTGAAGGCAATGCCGCAGGCAACCGCGAAGCGGCCTGAGCGTTAACCTTGTTGCAAAAGTAGTTGACGGACTAAGACGAACTCAATAGTGTGAAGGCGTAGCGGCGCAGACGATTATGGCGCCGCTACTGTCTTTTTTAATATCCCTCTTGGGAACCAAAAATGACGGAAAAGGACGTAAACGCATGAAGAAGAATATTACAACTCGCACTTCTTGGCTGGCCTCCGGCACAGCTTTGCTGGTAGCGGGTGGATGTTTGTTGCAAGTGTTGCCGGCTGATGCGGCAGACACCGCGCCGGGAGAAGCAGCGCTCGGTCATGTTTCTCTGACGCCGGTCACCGTAGAGGCTCCCACTCCCAATGGCGCGGTGCGCGATGCCGTAGCCATTCAGAATGCTTTTTCGCAGGTTTCGCGTGCTGTTGAACCGGCGGTTGTGACAATCAGAACCTTTCGCACCGGCAGTCGGCCCGACGCAGCCTCTCCCGATAGCCGAAATAATCGGGGCGGCTCTGGCGGGCGTTTTAATCCGCGCAACTTTCAAGACAATTCACTGGAAACACCGGCTGATTTTCAAGATTACTTAAAGCAATTCAAAGATGAATACAGCTTTGCGCCCAACAAGGCGCAGCGCCGAAAACTGCGCGCGACTTTTGAAAAGAATCAAAAGAGTGCGCTTAAAGAAGTGCAGGAGCGGCGCTCCGGCGGCCTGGGTTCGGGCCTGATTTTTAGGGCTGACGGCTATATCATGACCAATGCGCACGTTGTTTCCGGCGCACGCACTGTTTCGGTCAAACTGTCTGATGATCGTGAATTTGAGAATGCGCAGGTCGTTGGCGTAGATGAGCGCACCGACGTGGCTGTTGTCAAAGTGAACGCTGTCAACTTGCCGTTTGTGAAACTGGGCGATTCCGCGCAGGTGCAAGTCGGCGACTGGGCCATTGCGATTGGTAATCCTTATGGATTAGAACACAGCATGACGGTTGGCGTGATTTCGGCCAAAGCGCGCGAGATGCCCTATAATCGTCGCGAAAGTAATGTTGGTTATTTGCAAACCGATGCCTCGATCAATCCGGGCAACTCCGGTGGCCCTTTATGCGACATCAATGGCCGTGTGATTGGCATCAATAACTCAATTTACAGCGAAAGCGGCGGCAATGTGGGTATCGGCTTCGCGATTCCCATCAACACAGCAAAAATCATCGCTGAGCAATTGGTGAACAGCGGCAAAGTGACGCGCAGTTACATGGGGGTCACCATCGCTACGCTCAATAATGAAGTAGCGACGGAGTTCAAAGTTGATCCGGCATTGCGCGGCGTATTGATTACCGAAATCGGTAATAACACGCCGGCCCAAAGTGCTGGCTTGCGCCAGGGTGACATTGTGCAGGGCATTAACGGTCAGAGCATCACCAAAAGCGGTGAACTATCACGCGCTATTGAACTTTTGCCGGTTGGCTCAACGGCGCAGTTGCAGGTGCTGCGAAACGGCAAAAGCTCAACCATCAGTGTGCGTGTGGATGAATCGAAGTCGTAAAACAGGTTTGGGTCATTGTTAACCCCCAGCCCCCTTGGTAAGGGGGCTACATTCTGACTTGGTTGAGCAAGGACTTCTTGCTACCAGTTCAAAAGCGTTATAGATTAGCCCCCTTACCAAGGGGGTTGGG
>DASWNL010000396.1:0-12328 GCA_036399215.1 Abditibacteriaceae bacterium | reverse complement strand
GCCCACAGGCCAAATGTGCCTTCGAGCCGCGCACTGGTTAAAGCCGTTACGGCATTTTCCGACCTGGCAAAAAGCGAATTCCACTGGCCTTTAACACCTTCTGATAACCCAAAGGGCACGGAAGGCGAGGCGAAGTTCTGTGATCTTTCATCGCCAACATAAACCACCATCTGCGGCGCACCCGCACGGCCTTCGTCGCTTTGCACAGAAAGCAAAGTGACGCCATTGGGCAAGCGAATTAAATAGGGCGCGCCCGCATAAACATTGGCGGGCCATCTTTCAACGGCAGCCCAACGGCGTGGACTTTCGGCATCAACAGGCGGCGCGTTCCAATCATATCCGCGCGGTGCGTAAATAATCACCGGCTTGAAATGATTATCAGGCGTAAGGCCGTTATCTTCGATGGCAACCGCTAAGCCGCCATCCGGCAAGAGCAAGGGCACCGGCATTCCATCGCGGTGCCCTTTGCGAAAGCTAAAAGCGCGCGGCGCATCCCAACTATCACCATTGTCGCGCGAAATCATTAAAGAAATTTGCTGTTCATTCGATTTGGTATAAGGGCCTTCATCAGCAAAAAACAAAAGGATTTCGCCGGATGGCAGTTGGCGCGCACAAGGCTCCCAACAACCATTTTCAAAAGTTGTTCCCGCTTCGTAAAGCGGCGCTTCACGCATTTGCCAACTGGCGCCTTCATCACGACTGCGCGCCATGCCGATAGCAAATGCGTGTTTCTTATCGCTTTGTCCATCACGCGGGCGCAGATTGAAAAACAGCAAGACATCGCCGTTTTTCAACTGCATAATTTCGGGGTTAGCCGCCGCCCCGAAATCTGATTTTGCAACCAAAACAGCCGCGCTCCAGGTAAGGCCTTCATTGCGGCTGATTTTCGTCCACGAGGCGCCGCCTTTTTCATAACAGCATAAAATAGCGCCGCTTTGCAAGCGAATCATGCGCCCATAAAGCGCGCCAGGCTCAATAAGTCTCTGCGTTGCCTTGTCCCACTTGATTTCAAGCGGTTTCGCTATTGCCATAGAAGTTAAGACTAATAGCCAGAAGATCGAAAGTCTCACTCCCATCGTATGTCATCCAAATAAAACGTTACGGGTTGGCCGGTGGCGGCGAGTGACCAGACAAAAGCGGTTTTGATGCGCGAAAGGTCTTGTCCCTTCAAATACATGGTGTGTTGGCTCCATTCGTCGGTAAGGCGCACTTTTTCGAGTTGGTTGCTGGCGCTGTCGGAGAATTTTTTGTCTTTACCAAGCACTCCAAACGAAAAGTTGATCACTTCGCCGCCTACGGCACCACGCGCCCAGAAGGCGAGCTTTTTCGCACCACTTAAATCGAAGCCGCCGGGTGCATCGCCCCAATCGTTGGCCGGGCTTTGCCATACGACGCCGCCCCAGTTATCTTTGGCGGCGTAATCAACTTTGATGCAGGTTTTGCCGCTGTGCGGGTTCGTTTCCCAGTTCATATCCATTTTAATCGCCCCGGCGTTGCCCATATAACCGGACGGAACATAAGGCTCATCGCCGGCTTCGGCATAAAGTGTGAAAGGCAATTGAGCGCGGCGCGCGGCGCCTGTTGGAGCCGCTGTTCCACCTTCGACAAACAGCGGCACATTCCCTACAGCCGCGCTACCTTTGCCGTCGCGGATAAAGGCAAAGACGCGATAAACGCCGCCATATTTCGGCATCTTGATTTCAGCACCGCGCGCATCGGACTGGATGATCGCTTCAGGGTAAGTGGTCGGCACCGCTTCGGTAGCGCCGCCGATGTTGACGTTCATCGGATCATGCTGCAAAATCCAGTCAACTTTGAGCGGGTCTTTTTCGGCATCGGAAGCCTGCAAAGCCACGCGCACGGTGCTTTCCGGCTGCACTTTGGGCGCACCTTCAAGTTTCAGGCTTTCAATTTCCGGCGCGCGATTAGGCACAGGTTTGCTACTCCATAATTCGCTGAGGGCATCCACCGCGCCGAGTTTGCTGCCATCGGGCAAAAGCAGGCCAAACCACGTCGCCGTTGCTTCCTGTTTATTGCCCCAGGTGAAAGCATAACTGCCCAAACTCAATGGCTGATTGGCGATAGCTTTTTCGTAGGTTTCGCGGTAGCGCGCCGCCTTTTCTGTAGAAGTCAGTTCCGGCGCCGCGCCCCACTCGGTTTTACCGACTTCCCACGTTCCGGCTGGGCCGAATT
This sequence comes from Abditibacteriaceae bacterium, assembly GCA_036399215.1. Classification (GTDB taxonomy): domain Bacteria; phylum Armatimonadota; class Abditibacteriia; order Abditibacteriales; family Abditibacteriaceae; genus DASWNL01. Next base: position 10,135 of record DASWNL010000396.1, on the reverse strand, counting down.
CGGTAATCACATACGGCTTCACGCCGCCCGCTTTTTTGTAGCGTTCGGGGATGCTCGGCCCGCCTCCGTAGGTATTGATGCCGATGACATCAATGCTGGGACAGTATTTATTGATATGCGCTACTTTATCGCCGCCAATTTCGGCAATAACCGTCATCGTCGGATGGTTGGGATCGGCCTTTTTAGCGTAGGCTGCGATCTCCTCGACAGCCTTCCACACCGCCGGCTCGTTTTCCTGCCCTATTTCCATTTCGTTGCCGATGCCCCACATCAAAAGCGCCGGATGATCTTTGTATTTATCAATAGCTTTCTTGGCGTCGTCCAGTTGACGAGCCACTGATGCGGCGTCGTTATAACTAAAGCCATGCTCCTTGTGGCCGAGCCAGATGCCAAGAGTCATGGTCAAGCCGAGTTTCTGTGCTTCATCAAGCTTTGCCCCGCTGCCATCCACGCCCCAGGTGCGAAACGAATTGCCGCCGAACTCTTTGAGCATAGGCTTGGAGCCATCGCCGCCCGCACCTTTAATGAAATAGGGCGCGCCGCCGCGTATCAATTGAAATTTATCGCCCTGTTTTTCGATGCGAACCGGAATTGGCTGCGCGTTCGCCGGGTGATTGCTCGCAGCGAATACCGAAATTAACGCCAACGCGCCAAGGCACGTGATTCTTAAATGTTTCATGTTTTCCTTTTGTCCTTCCAATGAAGAAGCGTTTTCAAAACTTTTAATAGCACCGCGTCATTCTGTGGAGCTTATAGAATTGATTTTCAAACCGTATTGCCTTCCAGCAGCGTTACCGGCAAACACAGTTCATGGGGCACTGCACCGTTCTCACGCTTCTCGATTAACTCGATTAAAAGTAATAAGGCTTGCGCGGCCACATCCGGCCACGGGCAGCCAATGGTTGTCAGTTGCGGCCCCGGCATTTTGTCGTCTAAAAACCCGTCGAAACCGGCTACCGCCAGTTGCTGCGGCACTTTTACGCGCCGTGTCGCGCATTCTTGTAGCAGGTTATAGGCGGTGCGGTCATTCCAACAGCACACAGCAGCGAATTTTTTGTCCCACACCTCAAAAAACGGCGCGACTTTCTCAAAATCCAGGCGCACAATGCTGCGCGACGCAGCAGGAACTTTGCGCTTCTTTAATTCGCGCTCGAAAACCGCGCGGCGCGTTTCTACCGAAGCCAAAACTCGGTGCGGCGCCAACATGACAAAGTGCCGATGGCCGCGTGCCCACAGGTGCTCAATCAACAGTTTCATGCCCTGGGCATCATCACACGTCACGCCCGCCAAACCCAGATGATTGTCGGGCAGTGTGACAACGGGCAGTGATGATTTTCTGAGCATTTCAATCAAAGGGTCATCGCTACCCGAATGTAAAATGAGGCCATCCACGCGCCCGTCGCGCAGGCGATTAAACATCTCTCCGGCGCTTTGCCCCTGCAAGGCTGAATGGAGCAGTAAATCCAGCCCATGCGCATTGCAGGCGCGTTGCAAACCGCCGATAATCGCCCCGAAAAACTCGTTGCGCGCATCATAATTGTGGTTGGTATGCAGCCCGATGATGCCGGTGCGTCCCCGCCGCAACGAACTGGCAACCGCATTGGGCTGATAGCCCAGACGCTGCGCCGTTTCAATGACACGACGCCGCGTTTCGTCCGAAGCGCGATGCCGCATATCGCCATTCAAAATGCGCGACACAGTCGGCTGCGTCAACTTCAATTCGCGGGCAATATCTTTGGCAGTAACAGGCATAAACGTATTTTCGCGTATTCGTATGCGCAAAACGGTGAAAGAAAAACGCGCTGATAGCTGCGCGCTTAAATCCAATTCTGCACATTCGTATGTGCAAACGATTTTAAACGACGCTGCGCGGACTGTCAAGCCTCTGGCAAAATCTGTTATAATCGAGGGAATTTAATGAAGGGCAAAGGTAGCGCTTATGAACTCCGGCTTTCCGACACCGCAGGGCACTTCTCAAGAGACTTCACAAAAGGCTTCGCAAGAGGCTTCAGTCGAAGTTACATCAAGTGAAGCAATATCAACGGAAACTCCATCGCCTTCATCAGTTTCTTCGGATAACGTGGACAATGCTGATTGGATTTCTGCTGCGCTGCCGCCAGTTCCAACTACGCCGCAACCAACCTTACCGCACTCCTTTACAACATCTTCTCCAATTCCTTCGCCATTGCCGCATCCTCACGCCGCGCCTTATCAGGCACCAGTTGCTCAACCACCACACGGCCAACAAGGTGATGGCACGGGTGGCTTGATACCTTACAAAAACCCGATGGCGCTTTTGGGCTACTATGTTTCGGTTTTTGGCCTGATTCCCTGCGCCGGCCTGATTCTCGGCCCGGCGGCGATTGTCATGGGCATTATGGGCCTGAAATACAACAAAGCCAACCCGCACACCAAAGGCGTCGCGCACGCTTGGGTCGCTATTGTTTTAGGTTCGATTGAGTTATTGGGTCATGTAGTGTTCTTTCTTATGGCTGTAGGTAATGCCTAACTAAAATGTTCGCGCACAGAATTTTAGAGGCACCCGCTGTTAAATCTCTTGTAGATGCCATGAAGTGGGCACGGCTTCATTCAGCCAACACAGCCAGAATTCCTTGCTTCCATTTTTTGCCACCGCCCACAAAAACATTGGGGAAATTCTATGGGTCAGTTCCTACCTCCGCATAGGTTGAATCTAAATCAAACACATTAGGGATGTCATATTTAACAAAATGTATAGCGAGGTCTGCGGCCATATAGGCTAACATTGCACGTTCGATTTCTGGAGGTTGAGTCGCAAACGGATATTCTCCATTGACCTCTTCATAATCAGGCTCTAACTCCAAATTTGGTGTCTTTGCGATAGGATTTCCTACTTTTATTCGTTGCCTGGCCTTGTTTATTGCCCTTGATCGGCAGGCTCCCCATCGTTATCAGGCTCTATCGTGGTTGCTGGCATCGGGTTGCGGGCTGAGAAACGTGTCCAGAGTCTGAATAAATTGATAGACCTCAAGGGGTTTGGTCAGGTAACCTTTGGCTCCGATTACCAGTAAGTGTTCGATTTGTGTGATAGTGGCGTCCGCGCTGACAACAACGACAGGAATATCCCTGGTCAGTGCCGATTGCTGCAAACGCGTCAAGACCTCACTGCCGTGAATATCAGGTAAGTCCAAATCCAGAAGGATGAGGTCAGGTTGATGCTGGCGGGCTAAATCCAGACCAACGTTTCCTTGAATAGCGCTCAACAATGTGATTTCTGGTCGGCGTCGCAAGATAGCCTCAATGAGCCGCAAGCTAGAAAGGTTGTCTTCGATGCGAAGAATGGAGTAAGATCCCTCCATTTCCTTCCTGTCTTCTAAGCCAGATGTTATTTCCGGCACATTCGTCAATTGCTCTTCTGGCGAGTTGAATTGCGGTAATGTGAATGTGAATGTTGTGCCCCGGCCCAGAGTGCTTTCTGCGGTCAGAGTGCCGCCCATAACTGTGACCAAGCCCTGCGACAGGGCTAAACCCAACCCGGTGCCTTCGATCTGTGAGTCCGTGATACCCAGCCGCTCGAAGGGCGTAAAGAGCTTCGGCAGGTCTTCGGGCGCGATGCCTATCCCGGTGTCACGAACGGCGATGGCACTCAGCCCGTCCGTCCTTTGGCTGCAAGAGACTTCGACCTTTCCACCCTGGCGATTGTATTTTATGGCGTTGGAGAGCAGGTTGTCCAGCACTTGTCTAAGCCGTTGATGATCAGCCAGAACGTAACTGCCGCTCAGCGTCGCCATGTTGGCGTAAAGCCGGATGTTGCGCTCTGCGGCCAGTGGCCGCACTAAGTCACAGGCTCCAGACACAATGTTATCCAGAGCAATCGGTTCGAGTGAAAGCTCAATGTATCCGGCTTCTACGCGAGCGATGTCTAAAACCTCGTTGATAAGATCGAGCAGGTGTCGGCCGCCGTTGAGGATGTGCCCCACGCTTTCTCTGGAAAGCGGGTCCAGGTCTTCGATTTCCAAGATCTGCCCAAAGCCGAGAATGGCGTTAAGCGGGGTGCGCAATTCGTGGCCCATGCGCAAGAGGAATTCGCTCTTGGCAAGGTTGGCAGCATCAGTTTCCTCTCTCGCAAGGCGTATTCCCGCTTCGGCTCGCGTGCGTTCATACGACTCTAAGATAAGTGCGCAAATCGCCGCCGCCGAACGAGCGAATGTTTGATCCTTTAACTTCCATGGTCGATTCGCTCCTGTGCGCTCGCAGCATAGCACCCCGATGCTTTGCCCTCCCATCACAATGGCCTTATCGAGCCTCGACATAATGCCCAACGGCTTTAGATAAGACTCAGTAAATTCATGGGTGGCGGAGTGCGTGTGAGCATCATTGGCGACAATAATTTCGCCCGATTCTAAAGCCCGAAAATAAGCCGGGAAATCCTGGGCGCTCCACTCAAAGCCCTGCGAATGCTTTTGAGTGGCCGTTTCATAAAGATCATGACATCGAATAGCCGAGTTATCTTCATTGTAAAGCCAGATACTGCACCGCTCGGCATCGAGTATTTTGTTGGCAGCTTCGGTAATTTTCTGAAATGCGGTTTCTAATTCGGTCTGATCCGAAGCGCGCAGCCGGGTTAAATCGCTGAAGACGAGATTGCTCTGTAAGAGCCACTCTTCGTTTTCGCGCAGCTCTGAGATAGCTTGTTCCAGAGCCGCTGCGGCACGCCGCAACGCTCCTAATGTCGTCTGGTGTTCGATGTTCTCGATTCGCAGAGGCTCATTGGCATTTGCGAATTCAGCAGTGCGTTCTGCTACACGCAATTCCAATTCTTCATAGGCTTTGTGTAAGGCCTCTTCGGCTTCTTTACGTGCTGTAATATCCATCAACAAACCCTCCCAGAGCGTGCCGCCATTGGGCAGACGCCGGGGATGTGAAGCGCCCTGAACCCATTTGGTTATACCAGAGGGAAGTCCGGGTCGCATTACGGCCAGCCCAGCGGGATAGAGGCTGATGGCTCCGCCTAAAAACAGCGCTGTCCACACGTGTGGATTCGTGTCGCTCAGTTGCCCGGCCCAGGTGCGCGGCGAAACCCAGAACGCAACGGCAATTGCGGCCAACCACTGCCCGATCAGCAGTCACGCGAAGGAGCGGTTGGTGCGTGCATAGAGCAATTGTTGCTGCGCAAAAACAACTCCTGCGCTCGCAGTGCCGTGTTATGCTGTGCCTTGTTTTCGGGCAGAGCCACGTTCAATCGTTGATCCGGCGTCGGAGTATCCATGATTTATTGAAACTCTTTCTTAAACTCCGGCCAGGTGTAGCCAACCCCACAGGACAAGCATCCAAAGCACTTTGACCCGACATCATTCCTTGTTTCAAGAATACTATTCGACATCCTCATCGGGCGAACGCAGCGCGCTTCCGGTTTCCAGAAGGGAAACGACGGCATCGCGCCCGATATTATCACCAGCGTGGCCTCACGCTGCCGTAATGCCGCCGCTAAAGCGCAGTTGTCCGGCGCGGTCGAAAAGCAAGGTTTGGCCCTATGTCGCGGCGTGGAATGAGAATTCTTTTAGTTCATTGCTGTAAGAAACGTGGAGATGTGGCCCAAACTTCGCCATCACGCGCATCGTATGGGCAAAGAGGTAGCGCATTTCATCAGCTTTCAGGGTAGCTTTTAGTGTAGCTTTGGCTTGCTTGGGCCTCTTTGGCAGCTCTTTCCAGCGTTGCAGGTCTGTCAGTTCGCTCATTGGGTTTTAAATCTTTGCAGCAAAATGTTCGCGCACGAAGTCCCAGACACGCGCTTTGTAGTAGCGATGGCCACCTTCGCCGACGAATAGCTCACAATTGTTTGGCGTGCCTTGCGCAGCATAGATATTTTGCAGATGCCCAAAGGCTCTCTGCGTGGCTTGGATGGGAAAAATCGAATCGTCCCGCCCAGCAATGGCTAACATCGGGCGCGGCGCAATCAAGCCCGCCACATCCCACATTTCGCCTAAATTCATTACGCCGGGCACGATGTTGCAGGGGCAATGATGAATCGAAATAATCGAATCGAAAAAGGTGCAGAAATAACAACTCGGCGCGGCGATGGAAATGCGCTCATCAAGGGCAGCCGTAAACAAAGAAACCGTGCCGCCGCCGGAGTTGCCGGTGATGACCACTTTGGAAATATCAATTTCACGGCGCGTGGCAGCATAATCAAGCAAGCGGCCCATGTCATGCACACGCTCACCGATTAAAGTGCGGCCAAACATCAGGGCTTGTTTTTGTAATTCAGCACACGAGTTGTTGGCGCCGCTTTCTTGATCTTCACGCCGCGCCATCTCCCAGAAGCCTCGCACGTCGGGCGCGATAGCGGCATAACCTTGCTGCACCGCCTGAATCGCTAAGTTACGCTCTCCATCTTCGCCCTGCTGCTTTTCGTTCTCGTCTTCATAATCGCCCGCATAGGTTTCTTTCCCGCGCCGTCCGTGACCGTGCGGGCACAAAACCAGCGGCAGCGGGCCACGCGCGTTTTTGGGCAGCAACAGATAAAACGGAATCTCGATGCCCGGCTCCGTTGTGATGCAGATTTTCTCGCGCGTATAAGTTTCAAAATCGCGCGTGTCTTCAATTCGTGGCGCCAAAGCTAAGTCTTGCGCGCCGGCGCGAATCAAAGGCAGGCCCAGGGCACTTTCCAGAGCAGCGCAAAACTCTGCACGCCAGGTTTCCCAGTCGCCGTTTTCAACGCCACGATAATCGAACCGCAGAGAGGCGGCGTTGTGGAGATTTTGCAAATAGGCCGGAGTGTTGAAAGAAATCATGTTGTTTTCCAGTGTGTCACGAAGCCTCGCACAGCGTAAACTGGCAGTCCAACCCGTTTTCAAAATTCCCGTTAAGGATCGCTTGTGTCGCAGTTAAAATCTTTCGTCTGGCTGGCTTTTGGCGTGCTGGCATTGATATTTGTCGTCACCGGCAAGCGCGAACTCGGCGCGCCAAAAGGGCGCGTCTTAGTCACTTACTGGGAAAAATGGACGGGCAAAGAAGCCGATCAGATGCAGGAGATCGTCAACGATTTCAACAAGACGGTCGGCAAAGAAAAAGGCATTTTCGTTCAGTATCTTTCGATGAGCAGCGTCAACCAGAAAACGCTCGTCGCTACGGCTGCCGGGGTGCCACCCGATATTGCTGGTTTGTGGGACACGCAAGTCGCGCAGTTCGCGGCCATTGATGCCCTTGAACCCTTGGATGAACTGGCGAAAGAGCATGGCATCGTTGAGGGTTATTACAAGCCGGTCTACTGGAAAGGCTGCCACTACAACGGTAATTTGTGGGCACTTATTTCTACGCCGGCGGCGGTGGCTCTGCATTACAATAAAGTCTTGTTTTTGAAGAAGGCCAAAGAGCTAAAGGCTGCTGGCCTTGACCCCAATCGGCCTCCGCAAACGCTGGAGGAACTGGATCGTTACGCTAAAGTTTTAGACACCTTTGAAACCGGCAAAAACGGTCAGAAAAGCATCAAAGAATCCGGCTACTTGCCAATGGAACCAGGTTGGTTTTTAAGCCACACGCCTTACTGGTTCGGCGGCGAATTGTTCGATGAGAAGACGCAAAAACTAAAGCTCACCGATCCTAAGGTTGTGCGCGCCTTTGAGTGGATTCAAAGCTACTCTAAGAAACTGGGCAAGCAATCCATGACCGAATTTCGCAGCGGCTTTGGCTCGTTCTCCACAGCGCAAAACCCGTTTTTGGCCGGCACCATCGCGATGGAACAACAAGGCCCCTGGATGGCGAACTACATTGAAAATTTAAACCCGAAAATGAACCGCTGGAAGATGTCGAAAGAAGCCGAGCGTAAACTGCCGCGCGAGGCGCGCAAGGCCAATTATATGTGGGGCGCCGCGCCTTTTCCTTCTGCGATTCCCGGCCTTAAAGACGCGACCTATTGCGGCTTCGATATTTTATGCATTCCGCGCGGCGCCAAACACAAAAAAGAAGCGTTTGAATTTATCGCTTATGTCAACCGGCAGGACGTAATTGAAAAATTAAATATGCTGCATTGCAAGAACTCTCCACTTGTCAAAGTGAGTGCGAATTTCATTGACAACCATCCCAACCCCTACATTGATGTCTTTGAAAAACTCTCCTCCAGCCCGAACGCGCATCCTGTGCCTTCGATTCCTATCTGGCCCGAATTAGGCGATGAAATGAGCAACACGGCGCAACGCGTTTATTTGCTTGAAGCCGAGCCGAAACAAGCCTTAGCCGAAGCCCAGACACGCTTGCAATTGAAATGGGACACCTACCGTGAGCGGCAGCGATTGCGCAATATCAAAAACGGAGGCGGCGCATGACAAAAACCGAAGCGCAACAATTGAAAAAAGGCCTGGCCTTTCTTTCCCCGTGGTTGATTGGCTTTATCGTTTTTACGGCTCTTCCGGTAGTTTTATCGCTCTATTACAGCTTCTGCGATTATTCGCTGTTGCAATCGCCGGCCTTTATCGGAACTGAAAACTATCGCGAGCTTTTCGCCGACCCGATTTTTCGCAAGTCCCTGGCAAACACCTTAATCTATGCCGCGATGGCTTTGCCCGCCGGGCTTTTTGTATCGCTGGGATTGGCGCTTTTGCTGAACCAAAAAATCCCCGGACAGGCCACTTATCGCACCATCATTTTCTTGCCGTCTCTGGTGCCGGTTGTCGCTTCGGCCATGCTGTGGCTGTGGCTGTTTAACGCCAAATTGGGTTTGATTAACAACTTGATAGAATCACCCTTTTTACACTGGCCGATTGATTTAATCAATCTCTTTTTAGGTTTGTTCCGTATTGCGCCGATTACCACGCCGGTGGGATGGCTAACCGAGCCAACCTGGGCCTTACCCGCACTGGCGATTATGAGTTTGTGGGGCGTGGGGCACACCGTTGTGATTTATCTGGCCGGTTTGCAGGATGTGCCGCGCGAACTCTTAGAAAGCGCCGAAATTGACGGCGCCATGGCGTGGACGCGCCTGCGCCATGTGACTTTGCCGATGATTTCTCCGGTGATTTTTTTCAATCTCATCATGGCGATTATCGGCACCCTGCAAGTCTTCGCCGTGCCCTTTATCATGACCGGCGGCGGCCCGGCCCGCGCCACCTACTTTTTCACAATGTATCTTTATGACAACGCTTTCATGTATCTCAAAATGGGCTACGCCAGCGCCATGGCATGGATTCAATTACTGATCGTTTTAGCCTTAACCGGGCTGGCTTTTTGGTCGAGCAAACGCTGGGTGCATTATCAGGGAAAGTAAAATGAACTGGCCTCGGATTGCAGCAATCGGCACAGGCCTACTGGCACTTCAGCACCTTTACGGCGCATTTAGCCTGACAGGTGATTTACTGCGATTCGATTTGCCTTTGTTTATGCCCGCTTGGATTTCGTATCTTGAGCCAGCTCGTGAATCTCACACACCAAACGAAATTATCATTTGGTTTAGAATTCAAGCGGTTTGTATGTTGTTCGTCACAGCATTTTGCCTTCGTTTGTTAGCTGAACGATTATGGAAACGCGACAGTAGATTTTTAGGATTGGCTTTAGCAGTGGCTACAATCGAAGCGATTTCTGCATTTCGCGCCATGACTCCGTATGTATATTCGCTGGGACAGGGGACAGTGCAACACAATGGTGTCGCTTTATTCAATTACTTTTTTACCATCCTCCTTGTGATTGGCTTGTTTACCCTGCCGGTCTTGCTGACAATCATAGGATTAATGGGCTGGCTCACCAATTTCAGAGATGAAGAAATGGAGCAGACGGCTGGCCTCATTCAAAATACCAAATGAACTCAAAATTTCGCCTCGACAAAATCGTTTCCATCTTTGCCTTGCTTTTAATCTGCGTCGGCTTCATTCTGCCGTTTGTGTGGATGCTGTCCACCAGCTTAAAAGCTCTCGACAAAACGATGGTTGTTCCGCCGACGTTTATCCCCGACCCGTTCGTGCCGCAGAATTATCTGGATGTTTTGCAGCATCCCAAACTCGATTTTCCGGCCTTAGCGCGAAATACCATTCTCATCGCGGTTTTAATGGTGCTGGGAACGACGATTTCCAGCGCAATTGTGGCCTATGGCTTCGCGAAAATTCGCTTCAAGGGGCGTGGGGTTTTGTTTGCCCTGGTGCTGGCGACAATGATGATTCCGTTTCCG